>JANQQB010000370.1 GCA_028285165.1 Rhodobiaceae bacterium | reverse complement strand
CGCCAGGCCCCCGCCGATCTGCAAGACGGCCGAGATCGTCTTCATCGCCTCCGACGGATCGTGCAGCAGCAGGAACCCTTCGTCCTCGAAGTCGCGCTTGCGCTGATCCGGGCCGATCACCGATAGGGCGAGGACCCGGTCGGGATAGGCCTTTCGGACCGGGATCAACGAGTCGAGCACCTTCTGCGAGACGGTATCCGAATAGAGCAGCGAACTGAAGAAGCCGATCACCGCGTCATAACCGCCTTCTTCCAGGATCGCTTCGAAATTCTTGGTGATGACCGAGTAGTCGTTATAGACCTGCGCCGTGAAATCGACCGGGTTCCGCGTCCCGGCGAAAGGCACGAGTTCCTTCAGATAGTCCTGCGTCTTGTCGGGCAGAGGGGCCAGGTCGAGGCCCGCTTCCTCGGCTGCGTCGGCCATCATGACCCCGGCGCCGCCCGAGATCGTCGCGATGGCGACCTTGTTGCCGGCGGGGATGGTCCCGGACCGGCACATCCCGCTGCACATATAAGCGATGTCGATCAGTTCCGAGGCGGTATCGGCGCGAAACGCGTTATAGCGCTCGAACACCGCGTCGAAGACCTGGTCCGCGCCGGTCAGCGATGCCGTATGCGAGGCCGCGGCCTCGGTGCCGACCGCGGAGCGGCCGACCTTCTGGATCACGACCGGTTTCTTGTTTTCATAGGCCAGGGCGAGCGCTTCCTTGAACATCTCGCCGTCCTGGCAGCCTTCCATGTAGCAGGCGATGACGTCGGTGTTGTCGTCGGTGGCGAGGTAGGCGATGCATTCGGCGACGCTGATGTCGACCTCGTTGCCCGTGGTGATGCAGGCGCTGTAGCCCAGGCCGCGTTCGCGCCCCAGAACGAAACAGTGGCTGCCGAAGGCGCCGCTTTGGCTGACCAGCCCGACGTTGCCGACCTTCGGCAGGCCATGACCGATGCTCGTGCTGAATGTCGCGTAGACATGGTTGCGTGCGTTGAAATAGCCGAGGCAGTTCGGCCCCAGGATACGCATCCCGGTATCGCGCGCGATCTCCCCGAGCCGCTCCTGCGCGCGCTGGCCCTCCTCGCCGATTTCCGCGAAGCCCGAGGTGAAGGTGCAGAGGGCTTTCACGCCTTTCTCGGCCGCGGCTTCGGCTGTTTCGATCGCGAGCCGGGCGGGCACCGCCATGATCGCCATGTCGACCGGACCTTCGATGTCCGTCACGTTTTTGTAGGCGGGTAGTCCCTGAACCGTGTCGCGGGTCGGGTTCACCGCGTAGATGCCGCCCGCGTAGCCGTATTCGCGGAAGTAGCGCAACGGTACGCCGCCGATCTTGGTGGCGTTGTCGGATGCCCCGAGCACGGCGATGCCGCGGGGTTCGAGCATCGGTTTCAGCGTCTGGGCGGAGGCGAGAATATCAGTCATGTCCGGGCGTTATGTGCTTGATGGGATCGCAGGGCGATTTGACAGGCTTAGCCGCCCCCATGTCAAACGGAGGCGGCTGATCTGGGTAGAGATGAGAGGGATCGGTTCCGGAGAACCGGCGGCCGGCCCTATTCGGCGGCGCTCGGAATCTTGACGTCCGGACGGCCCATCGTGAAGACGTTGTCGACCACGGTGTATTCCATGTAGCCGAGGCGGGCGACCGGCCGGAACTTCAACGTGTCCACCATGCCTTCGGTCAGAATGTCGTCGCGGATATGGATGCCGACCACATGGCCGAAGACGACGCCATGCGTGTGATGGGCTTCCTCGCTCTCGAACTCCACCGTTCGGAGATACTTGCACTCCAGGTGGGCCGGCGATTCCTTGACGCGGGGCGGTTTGACCTTTTCCGACGGTTCCGCCGTCAGGCCGGCAAGCTCGAACTCGTCGACGCCGCGCGCGACATGGGCCGACGTGGTGTTCATGTGGTCCTTCAAGTCCTCGGACACGATGTTGCAGACGAACTCACCGGTTTCTTCGGCGTTGCGCCAGGAGTGCTTTTGCGGGTCGTCCGGCAGGCCGCTGGCCGAGAACATGACAATGCACGGGTTGTAGCAGACCGCGTTGAAGAAGCTATACGGGGCGAGATTCACATGGCCGTCGGTGCTGACGGTGCTGATCCAGCCGATGGGCCGGGGGGCGACGAGTGACTTGAACGGATCGTGGGGCAGGCCGTGAGACTTCTTGATATCGGGGTCGTAGAACATGCGTGTTCTCCCAAGTGCATTGTTTCGTCAACCAATACGAATTTTCGGCCGGATGGCAACACTGGTCTGGCGTTCGGCCGGCCGGTCTGCCGTTCTGGTTGTTGCCGTTCGGTCCTGTTCGATCCCTGGATGTTTGTCAGGAGAAGCGCGGTGTGCGGCAATTTGGCCGGTTTTGCCTCTTGCAATTTCCAGGAGGTGTATTATTTATTAAACAATCGTTTGATTATTTGTACGGACAACTTTGCCGCTGCGTTTTGATTCACATTTTTAGTGTTTAATTTGAATAAGCTATGGCGTCACATTCCAGCATAAAGACAGATGCGCCTCAGGCCGAAAACCGGGGGCCGGGCCGTCCCGGCGGTGAGGAAAGCCGCGCCCGGATCCTCGAGGCGGCGGGCCGATTGATCGCCGACCGGGGTTTTGACGGCGTCTCGATCCGAGAACTCGCGCGCGAGGCGGACGTCAACGGCGCATCGATCAATTATCACTTCGGCGGCAAGGAAGGGCTCTATCACGGCATCCTGGTCAAACTGGTCGAGGATACCGAGCCGTTGTTCGCGCCCATGATCGAAGGGCTGCGGGACGGCGTGAAGCAGGCCGACGGCGACCGCGAGGCGCTTGCCCGGATTGCCGCGCACATGATCCGCTCGTTGTTGACCGGGATCGTCAGCCGCCAGTCCTTACGGTGGCAGATGCCGATCATGTTGCGC
>JANQQB010000172.1 GCA_028285165.1 Rhodobiaceae bacterium | reverse complement strand
CGCGTTCACCACCAGGATCGCGCCGTCCATCTGCGCCGCACCCGTGATCATGTTCTTCACGTAGTCGGCGTGGCCCGGGCAGTCGACGTGCGCGTAGTGACGGTTATCGGTCTCGTATTCCACGTGTGCGGTCGAGATCGTGATGCCGCGCGCCTTTTCTTCCGGTGCGCCGTCAATCTCGTCATACGCTTTGAAATCGCCGAAATACTTCGTGATCGCGGCCGCCAACGTCGTCTTGCCGTGATCGACATGACCAATCGTCCCAATGTTGCAATGCGGCTTGGTCCGCTCAAACTTTTCCTTAGCCATTCTTTCGTACCTGTTTGAGACCGAAGGAGAATCCGATGGCGGGTCGCATAAGGCCTGCCGGCAACGGACGCAAGCATAAAGTGCAGCCCGATCGATAGTATCCTTGATTCAAGCCTCGCCCGTAGGCGCATACGCAAACCATCCGACCGATCGGTGTCCCAAACTGCCGGACGCGCACGGCATGAAACCCCAAAGATGCATTCAGCGGATAAAATAGGAATTTTGCACGCAAATATCGGAGACTCAAACCAAACCAGCCCGGCAGAAGCTGAGAGCCCCTGAATGCGCATCATGATGGAAAGAGCAGCACTGCAAGCCCATCGACCCCGCCATCTCAGGCGTCGACGCTTCGGATCATGAACGACAGTTTCACCGATGTTGGACATCGTGATTATGTTGAGTTATTCCCGTTTCTGCTAACGGATTCTGGGGATCATCATGAAAATTCGGGTTTTGGCGGCGTCTGCGCTGCTCCTTGCCGGCTGCGCGACGGTCACGCGCGGCACCACCAACATCGTTCAGGTCGCATCCAATCCGCCCGGCGCGACGATCACCATCTCGACGGGCGAACCGTGCGGGGTCGCGCCCTGCAATGTCGAGGTCAGCCGAAAGGCCGAATTCACGGTAACGGCCGAACTGGCCGGTTATGAAACCGCCAGCGTCGACGTCCGATCGGTGCTTGGTGCCGCCGGTGTCGGCGCGACCGCCGGCAACGTCCTGCTTGGCGGCGTCGTCGGTGCGGTCGTCGACGGCGCAAGCGGCGCGACGCTCACCCACAAACCCAATCCGGTCATCGTAACCCTGCAGCCGATCGACCCGGCCAATCCGGACACACCGCCGCCCGGTCCCTCCGAAGAAGTCGCGCTTCTCGACAAACCGCGTGCCGAACGTCCGAAGCCCAACGAATACTGACCCGTGCATGCATGCGTGCGGGCGTGACCGTTCGCGCCCGCGACGCTCAAACGGGCATCAGATCCATGGGATATCGGAATGCGTTTGGGCCGGAAATGGAGCGGGTAGTCGGAATCGAACCGGCATCCTCAGCTTGGAAGGCTGCTGCACTACCATTGTGCTATACCCGCACCGATCGAGGTCCTGACGGGTGGTGGAGGAGGTTGGATTCGAACCAACGTAGGCATAGCCAACGGGTTTACAGCCCGTCCCCTTTAGCCACTCGGGCACTCCTCCGTCCGTGGCGGCAAACGCCGCAAGACACCAGGGCCTCGTGCCTCTCGCCCGCAGGCGAAAGGAAGGCGTGTTATGGCGACGGCCCGGAAGGCTGTCAACCGGATTTGCACCAAAATGCACCAGATCGGGTGCGATCACGATCCGTCCCTTCAATCGACCGACCGACCGGCGCTCCGGACGTCCTGCGGCACGATCTCGTCGACATCGAGGAAACCCTGATCGACAAGCGTCCGATGGATCCGTCCCTTCAGCGGATCGTCGCACGCCTGATACAGGCCTCGGCAACGCTCCATGAGGTCGAGGCGGGCCGCAAACAGCGGATCGCGCTCCAGACCGGCTGCCGCGATCACGAGCGCCGGCAAGTACGGGATATCGAGGGCGCCCTCGCCCCAATCCGGCACCGGCGCGACCTTCCGATTGACGCCTTCCATCGAGAAGCCGGTCGTGTAGATCGCGTCCTTTTCGTCGAGACCTGCCTGTGCGGCGTGATCCTTTGTGAATTGCGGCTGGTGATCGCCGAACTTGACAACCAGCGCGGATCGCTCGGGAAACCGGTCCCGATACTCTGCCTTCAGCCGCTCATAGTCCGCGATATTGTCCTGCAGCAGCATGTAATATTCGCGATAGGCGGCATGCCGGCGTCCCGGGAGGGTTTGCTCGATCCAGGACCGTGCCGCGTCGTGCCCCTCCACGACACCGATGCCTTCGCCGTGCGGTCCGTGGTTGAAAATCGTCGCGATCAGAACAAAAACCGGCTTGTCGGAGGTCTTGCGGATCCGATCGATGTGATCGAGCGTGCGGTCATAAAAAACCCGGTCGGGTTCCGACCAGACGATGCCGGTCACGTGTTCCAGTGTCGAGCCGTCGAACAGATCGACACCGAGGCCCCGATAGTGGCCACCCGCGTTCATAAAGCCTTCCTGCATGCAATAGACGACGATCGTCTCGTAGCCGAGGTCGTTCAGGTGCGAAATCAAGCTGTGCCGGACCCGTCCTTCCATCACGACCGGCAGGTAATAGGCCTTGTCGCCGAAGGCACGCGGGTCGATCCCGGTCGAGACGGCAAACTCGGATACCCAGGTGCCGCCGCCGTGCACGGTCACGTTCAGGCGCCCCGATACACCGTCTGCGGGTTCGAAGTGCTGCCCCACATGCGGCTGAGCCGGCAAGCCGAGGATGTCCGGATCGAAAACCGATTCTTGCAGGATCATGAAGACATCCGGACGCCGGTCATGGGCACCGACCGAGTCCCCGGCCGCCGGTGCCGGCTCCAGGCCATCCGGTCCGACGTCCTGAAAGCGAATCGTTCCGTGCATGTTGTGCACGACGCCGGTCACCGAGTTTGCAAACGGGCTGACAAGGCCTCCGGTGCGTGTCGCATCCGGATCCCACCACAGGATCGGCTTGGCCGCGTCCTGCAATTGCCAGGTCATCGCTCCCGCGGCCACCAGACAACAGACGCGAAACAGCGGCGTGATCGTATAAGCCGGCCGCGTCGCGATCCACGCGGTGACGGCGGCCATGACAACAAAACCGATCCCGCCGGCCACGGACAGGGCCGTGTATTGCGCGAGCGTCGTCCAGAGCGCCTCGCCGGTCAGATAGAACAGGTCCGCAAAGACGAAGGGAACGCCGAGATAATAGGTCTTGGCCGCCGAAACCGTGGCGATCAGACCGACCATCATGGCGGTGACTGCCGCAGTGGCCCGAGGCCGTCCGGACAGACACAACCCTCCCAGAAAAACCGCGGCGACGAAAAGGAGCGTGCTCTTGCGATAGGCGAATTCGGCTTCGCCCCAGAACAGGAGCAGCGCGAGCAGAGCCGTCCAGATGCCGACTTCCAAAAGCACCCGGACGAGTGAACGCGTTTCGGGCCCGCCCGACGCCGGTGCCGAGTGACTGTGTCCAGATGGTGCCGTCCCAACGGTCGGGCCGGAACCGGTTTTATCGGGTCCGCCGGACATGAAAGTGCTCCGTTCCTGTCGTTCTTTCGCAGCGGCTTTGCTCGCACAATCGTGTTAAGAATCGCATAAGCGGCAGCGCGTTACGGTTTCTCCTCTGCATCCCGGAACCCTCCGCAACCCGATGCCCGCGGAGAGAAAACCCATGAAATCCACTTTTCGAAAACCCCGCCATGCCGGGCGGCGTGGCGAACCCGACACGCCGGACCGGCTGACGCTTTACGGCATTCACACCGTCGCCATGGCGATCGGCAATCCCAAGCGCACGGCAACCCGGCTGCGCGCGACCGAAAACGCACTTGCCCGGCTGTCGGAGGAAGTCGACGTGACCGGCATTCCGGTGGAGGTGGTCACCGCACAGGCCCTCACCCGGTCGTTGCCCGCCGATGCCGTTCACCAGGGCGCCGCGCTCGATGTCGAACCGCTGGTGCCGCGCGGCCTCGACGACCTTGAAACCGCCCGGCTCCTGGTCGCGCTCGATCAGGTCACCGACCCGCACAATGTCGGCGCGATCATGCGGACAGCCGTCGCCTTCGGGGCGGACGCGTTCATGACCCTGTGGCGGCATTCGCCGAAGGAAAGCGCGGTGCTCGCCAAATCCGCCTCGGGCGCCGTCGATTGCCTCGACCACATTCAGGTGCGCAATCTCTCCAAGGCGCTCGTCACGCTTCAGGAGCAGGGATTTCAGGCGATCGGGCTCGACAGCGCCGGTGCCGTTCCGCTGGGCGACCTGACGATCGGCGATCGGGTCGTTCTGGTGCTCGGCGCCGAGGGCAAGGGCCTGCGCCAGGGCGTGCGCGAAACCTGCGACGTGGTTGCTCGCCTCGACCTGCCCGGCCGCATTACGTCGCTCAATGTTTCCAATGCCGCGGCGATCGCGCTCTATGCCGTCAGCCGCGCGCGTTGACCCTCCGATAGAAATAAAAACAGGCCGTCGCGCACGCGCGACGGCCCGAAACGGAGAAGGAATGGCAACTGACGGTCAACCCGTCGCACCGGCCCGCGTCAGCGGCAGAAGCGTTGGCGGCCGGGCTTGTAGAAGTAGGATCCGGTCCTCGGATTGAACGTTCGGTAGCGCGCCGAACAGGACGCCAGCCATGCTGCGCTCCACGGCTCGTGGCCGCCCCGGTAGCGCCGTGCCGGACGATGCCGGTAAGCCCGGCTGCGATATCCGTCATGGGGATAATAGCCGCCGCGATAAACGCCGAAGGCAAACGGTGCGCCGATCACGACGCCGCCGTAGAACCGCGGTCCGTACCGATAGCGGTGACCGTATCGGCGATACCCGCGATACCGGTAGCCGCGATGCCCGTAATACCGACGGCCGTGTACATGACCGTAGCGATAGTGAAATCCGCCGACCTTTTGAACCGGGCCGGCGGTGTGCTCGGACAGACCGTCGACGGGGCCGAAGCGGGCATGGCCGTCTTCCGGCAACGCCACGGTCGCAATGGCAGCGACGGCACCGGCCACAATCAGATGTGTCAGTTTCATCCTGAAGGTCCATTCTCGCCCTGCCCCGCAGCGCGCAATCCGGCGACAAACCCGCCGGTGTTGATCGTCTGCCAGCCCTGACCGCCCAAGCCAGGTGCCCCGGTCACCCACCGGAGCCCGCGTGATCACTTTAACATTTCGTTAACGAAAGTACGCGGCTTTTCCTGAACGAAACCTGAATGAGGTAACGCGTTATCACTTTAGAGATCGGTTCGGATCACGAAAGTTTCAAGAAGGACCGGTAAATCCGGCCAACCCGGACTTTCCACACTTGACAGACCGGCTTCGGTCCGGCCAAGGCTACAGTGCGGTTACCGGGACGATCCGGTGCGGTCATCGCGCGAAAAAACGTACGCGGACCAGTCCGCCAAGATGCCGGTATAGCTCAGCTGGTAGAGCAACTGATTTGTAATCAGTAGGTCCCGGGTTCGATTCCTGGTGCCGGCACCATTTCCCAAATTTTTCGATCCGCTTTTTCAGGCTGGACCGAGGCTCAAACCTGACCGTCCCCCGGCAGACGCAATCCCGCGTTCCGCGCATAGACCTTGGCAACCGCCGCATCGTCTTCGCCACCGAGGCCCGAACCCGATGCGGCCAGGAATTGCTGCAGGGCGGCGGCGGCGATCGGGGCGCTGAACTTGGCCCCTTTTGCGATGTCGAGCACGATGCCGAGATCCTTCGGCCAGATATCGACCGCGCTGTGCGGTGTGTAATCGCCGGCAACGATATGCGGAGCGCGGTTTTCCAGCATCCAGGACGTGCCGGCGCAGCGGCTGATCACGTCGACGAAGGTGTCCGGCTTGATGCCCTGCGTCATGCCGAAGGTCAGCGCCTCGGCCATCGTCGCGATGTGCACGCCGGCAAGCAACTGATTGACGGCCTTCATGGCAGAGCCAGTTCCGGCTTCGTCGCCGAGTTCGAAGACGGTTTCCGCGGTCGCATCGAGCACCGGGCGCGCCGCCTCGAATGCGGCGACGCTCCCCGAGGCCATGAAGGACAATTGGCCGTTAGCTGCTTTTACAGACCCGCCTGACATCGGCGCATCGAGATAATGCACGCCTGCTTCGCCGCAGCGCGCGGCAAAGGCGCGCGCTGCGTCCGGCGGCATGGTTGCGCAGGCAATCACCACGGCACCGGCCCGCAGGCTCGGCACCACCCCGGTTGACCCGAAGAGCACCGTTTCGGTCTGGTCCGCGTTCAAAACGGACACCACAACCGCGTCGAGATCCCTCGCGACGTCGGCCAACGCGCCGGCGGTCCCGCCTTCGGCCTGGAACGCCGCCATGCGCTCGTCGGCGATGTCGAAGCCGAACGTCCGGTGTCCTGCACGCAGGAGGGATTGCGCCATGCCATAGCCCATGGAGCCGAGGCCGATGACGGCAACGCTATTCTGATTGCTCATAAGAAATCCGTCCCAGGTTTTTCGAAAACCTAGTCGAATTCAAAGGCGATGGGAAACGCGTCGTGACAGTGCTCGACTCATGGCACCAAAAGCCCGTGAAGCGGCCTCCGGCCCACCCGCGGGTGGGCCGGATCACCGGCTTGCCGAGCGGTATTGTCAGTTCCTGGGCCCGCGATCGCCGCCGTGGCGATGGTGCCGGCCTTCCCGGCGGTCGCGCCGGTCATCGCGGTCGAGCTTGCCGTCATCGTTGCGGTCGAAGCGTTCGACGATGTTTGCAAACGGCGCG
>JANQQB010000347.1 GCA_028285165.1 Rhodobiaceae bacterium | reverse complement strand
ATCGCCCTCAATTTCTGCATCAATTACGAAGAAGGTGCCGAAATGGGCATTTTGAACGGCGACCATCGGTCCGAGGTCCGGCTTTCCGATGTCGTCGTGCCGCCGCGTCCGGGCGCACGCGACCTGAATATCGAGTCGAGTTACGAATATGGCAGCAGGGCCGGATATTGGCGGCTTCTGAAAGCTTTTACCGAGCGCGGCCTTGTCGGCACCGTCAACCTGGTCGGACTGGCCGGCGAACTCAATCCCTATGCGCTGGAGGCGATGATCGAGGCGGGCTTCGACCTGCAGCCGCACGGCTGGCGCTGGATCGACTACGACACACTATCGGAGGACGAAGAACGCGAACACATCGCAAAGGGCGTGGAACAGGTGATGCGCCTGACCGGCGAGCACCCGCTCGGTTATTATGCCGGCCTGCCGAGCATGAACACACGCCGGCTGGTCATAGAAGAAGGCGGATTCCTATACGATTCAGATGTCTACAACGACGACCTGCCGTACTGGACCGAGGATTTCGGGCGGCCGCACCTGGTGTTGCCCTATTCGCTGGACACCAACGATTCCCGCTTCGGACGCGGCGAGGGCTATCAGGTCGGCGCGGACTTCGTCACCTATGTCACGGACACGTTCGACTGCCTTTACGAGGAAGGCGCGGCCTTCCCGAAAATGATGACCGTCGGCCTGCATGCCCGGTTACTCGGTCGTCCGGGCCGGATCGGTGCGCTGCATCGGATCCTCGATCACATGCTTGGCCACAACAAGGTCTGGATCTGCCGGCGCGGCGACCTTGCCCGGCACTGGGCCGAACGCCACCCCTACAGGGCTGACTGACCGGCGATGCGCAGCGTCGAACCGCCGGCAGCAATGGTGCGGATGTCATAGGTGCGCAGGTCCGCGATCGAGCGGGCACCGAGTTGGATCATGTTGTTGCGCAGGTCATCCTTAAGGAGCGCCATGACATGAGCGGCACCCGGTTCGCCGAGCGCGCCGACGGCAAAAAGAAATGGCCGGCCAAGCAGGCAGAAATCGGCGCCAAGCGCCAGTGCTCGTGCAATGTCCAGCCCGCCCCGAAGGCCGCTGTCGAACAGGATCTTGGTGCGGCCGCCAACGGCGCCGGCGATTGCCGGCAGGACATCGATGGACGCCGGCGCGCCGTCGAGCTGGCGAGCACCGTGATTGGACACGACGATGCCGTCGACGCCGAGCGCGACCGAACGCTCCGCGTCGTCAGGATGCATGATGCCCTTGATCAGCATCGGGCCTTTCCAGAGGTCGCGCAGCGCCGCCAGGTAATCCCAATCCGGTCGGCCTTCGAGCACACGGCCCAGCATCTCGCCGAAATTCTCCGAATCCCGTGCATAGATTTCGAGCGTGCGCAGGCGCGGGATCCGATATTGCAGCATGGCCAGCGACCAGGCCGGGCGGATGGCCGCCCGCCACAGCGTGCGCAGATCGGTCTTCGGCGGCACCGACAGGCCGGCGCGGTGCTGGCGTTCGCGGGTGGAACTGATCGGCACATCGACCGTTACGACCAAGACCTTGAAACCGGCCTCGCTTGCCCGACGCAGGAGGTCATTGCGCACGTCGTCATCCGACGTCGGATAGAACTGGAACCAGCCGTTTTCGCCGGCAACGGGACCGATCGTCTCCGGCGTCTCGGCGGCAACGCAAGACAGCGTATACGGCAGGCCGGCCGCCCGGGCTGCGGCCGCCAGAAAGATCTCCGCCTTCGCCCACATGACGCCCGACATGCCGACCGGCGCGACGCCGAACGGCGCCGAATAGGTCCGGTCGAACAAGGATGTCTCAAGCTCGGGTTCGTACCGCCCGGCCATCATGCGCGGGACGAGTTCGACGGCGCGCAAGGCCGCCTCGTTGCGCGCGACCCCGTCTTCCGGTCCCGTGCCGCTGTCGAGATATTCCCAGGCGAAATGCGGGATGCGCTGTCTTGCCCGTTCGGCCAGATAATAGACGGACGGATAGGCTTCTTCGCGGCTCATGGTTGGCACTTCCGAATATGGGCAGGCCCGTCACCGGACGGGATGGCGATCATTTTGGGTTTTCCCGGCAAAATCAAGCGCGAGTCTTTCCAGCCGAGACCGGTACTCCTGACAGAATCGGGTTTGCGGCCGCCAACCCGGGTTGACGGCATTTCCGGCAACGGGGCACGCTTTTTCCGACACCGACCGGAGCAGAGCCCCATGTCCTTTCCGCTGACCGCACAGGCGTTCTTGCGTGATCTTGCGGCCAACAACCAGCGTGAATGGTTTCAAGCGAATAAGAAGCGCTACGAAACCGAGCTCAAACGACCTGCGGCGTCTTTCGCCGAGGCGCTGAACAGAGCGTTGTGCGATGAAACGGGACGCACGCTTGCTGCCAAGACCTACCGCATCAACCGGGATGTGCGGTTTTCCAAGGACAAGACACCCTACAACGAACATCTCAGGATCGCGTTTCGCCCGGTCGCCTCGGCTGGTGGCGGAGACATGGCCAATCCCGGCTTTTTTCTATCGCTGGAACCAAGCGAACTGATCCTCGGCGCCGGCGTGTTTCAATTCGCCGGCCCGGTGCTCGATGCCCATCGGCAAGCAATCGACGATGAGCAAACCGGCGGCGCCCTTGCCGCCTTTTGCGATGCACGCATCGCGGAGGGCTACCGCCTCAACGAGGCGGACCTGAAAAAGGTGCCGGGCGGATTCGACAAGGACCACAAACGCGGCGCCTACCTGAAACGCAAGGGCCTGGCGCTGATGCGCGGCCAGCCGCTCGACCCGAAAATGACCGAACAGGCTTTCGATGCCCATTGCCTGCAGGCGTTCCAGTCCCTGAAACCCTTATTCGACTGGCTGATGGACAACGTCATCGAACCGGATATGTGCTGATGCCGTACAATCCCGCCCTCGCCGCACCGCTCGACGCCCACTTTGTCGACCGACCGGACATCACAACCAAACGCATGTTCGGCGGCCTCTGTTATTTTCTCAACGGCAACATGCTGTGCGGCGTCGATGCCGACCGCTACATGTTCCGTGTCGGAAAGGACCAGGAAGCCGAAGCGCTAGCCCGCCCCGGCGCCAGCCCCATGGACATTACGGGCCGGCCGCTCGGCGGATTTGTGTTTGTCGATCCGGCGGCATGCGAGGATGCGGAGAGGCTAGTGAGTTGGATCAACCTGGCAACCGCGTTCGTCGCCGGTTTGCCGCCGAAACAAAAATCGGCAAAACGGGACAGGTGACAGCGTTCTGCCCCAAGAGTTATTGCTGTCAGGCTGCGACCATCGCAGGTGGGCGCGGCCGATCGTCCATCGTCCATTGGATGGCAGCCGCAAGCGCTCCGACGATGATCAACGAGATCCAGGCAATCCAGTAGTCGCCGCTGAGGTCGAAGGTCAGCCCGCCAAGCCACGCTCCGAGAAAGGCGCCGATCTGGTGGCTGAGAAACATCACGCCGAACAGCGCGCCGAAATTCGTCGGGCCGAACATGGCGTTCAAGAGGCCAGAGACCGGCGGGATCACGCTGAGCCACAGGAAGCCCATCGCAGCGGCGAACAGGAGCGTGCTCTCGATCGAGACTGGCGTCAGGATGTAGACTGCGATCGCCAGCGTGCGAAAGACATAGATGAGCGCGAGGACAGGCCTGTTGCCGAACCGCTCGCCCAGACGCCCCACAACGAGTGTGCCGGCCGCGTTGCACAGCCCGATCAGCGCAAGCGCGTTGGCACCGACCGACGGCGCCAGGCCGCAGAGGTCGATGTAGTTCGGCAAGTGCGTGGCAATGAAGATCAATTGGAACCCGCATGCAAAGAAGGCCAGCGTCATGGCGACATAGCCCGGATGACGCAGCGCCTCGCGGACGGCCTTCCTCGCGTCCGGACGCTCGGCACGCTCACCGGCCGACCCGTTCGAACCACTCCGCAGAAACAGTCCAAGGAGTCCCATCGACGCCGCCAGCAGCGCCAGCAGCAGGAATGTCGCCGACCAGTCGATGCGATCGATCAGCGCCTGGGTGGTCGGTGCGATTGCGAAGGTGCCGAGCGATCCGGCGGCGGCGAGAATCGAGATCGCGATTGCGCGAACACCCGGCTGCGCCAGACGCGACAGGATACCGACGAGCACGCCATGCGACGTGCCGGCGACAGCCAGACCGATCAAGAGGCCGCCGCCGACAAACAACCCGGCGAGACTGGCACTGCGCATTATCACCAGCCCGAAGGCAAAACAGCCGGCTGAGACCAGGACAACCATCCGGCCGCCATATCGGTCAGCGAGCGCCCCCATAACCGGTTGGCCGATGCCCCACACCAGGTTCTGGACCGCCATTGCCAGACCGATTGTTGCAACCGACAGCCCCGTCCCGCTCACCAGCGGGTCGACGAAGAGGCCGAGGCTCTGGCGAATCCCCATCGCGATCGTGAGAATGGCGGACGCGGCGACAAGGACGACGAGAAGCGCCGTCGTCCATTGCGAGTCAGTCGTCGGGCGATTGATCATGGTCTGTCTCGTCATGTCGTGGGGACAGGCCGAGAAGAGTTCGCGCCAATGACGGTTTTGTACATTCACTTGTGAGGGAAAAAACGAATCCTCGCTTCCGATGGCGCACCGCGCTTGGGCGCCGGGCCTCGTCGCGACCGCTCCTATGTGCCCTGCGAACCGTCTTCTGGCCGTTTGCCAAGGAGCTGTCCGGCGAGCCGTGCCGCCACGTCGGCATAACCCGGATCGCGCTGCACCAGCATTCTGACCGATGCCCCGTCGATCAACAGCATCAGCCCCGCGGCAATGTCGCGGGCCTCCGGATACCCGTCCGCCTCCAGTTCCGATCGCAACCAGGCTTCAAAACCGCTTTTGTGCGACCGCGCGACTTCCAGTGCCGGATGTCCGGGAAGATCCGCCAGTTCCACGGCCGCACGAATGAATCCGCAGCCGCGCCAGCCAGGGGATTCGACCGCTTTGGCGAGATGGCGGAACAGGCGTTGAATGCGCTCCGGCATTGGCCCCTCCCGCCCCGCCCAGCGCCGATAACGCTCAAGGGTCGGCAGATTGCGGGCGTCGAGATAGGCCGCGATGAGCTCGTCCTTGGAACGGAAATGATAGTAGATCGTCTTCTTCGAAACGCCCGCGCGTTCGGCAATCCGGTCAAGGCTGACCTCTCGGAGCGACCCGGAATAGAAGAGGTCTTCGGCGGCCGCGATGATGGCGGCGCGGGTTTTCGAGGCAGAGGGCGGCATGGGTATACCTACCGGTATAGGTATCTAAATCTAGCCGCTGGGCACCCAAATGCAAGCCGGATCGGCATGCACAAGCCGGCACGATACCAAGACATGCAAGGCGAATGCGGTCTGACCGCGCCGGTCAGTTCTCCTTCGGCCGAATCGACCGAATGAAGAACAGTACGGCGAGCGCAACGATAACCAGCACAATCGCATTGTCGTTGTCGGCCGCCTGGAGCGCCGCGGCGCCCGCCCAGGAAATCGAGGAAATCGCTTCGGCGAATGTCGCGATCTTGGACGAGGCGTGCCGGTGGCGGAACTGGCTGCGTTTGGCCTGGACACGAAACCAGACCTGCATGGCGGTTGCGGTCCCAGCGGAACACAGAACCCCACCGGCCGCGATGAGGGCGGCCATCGGGTCGACAAGCGCAAGGCCGAGCATGATCGGTCCGACGCCGATCGCGACCGCGATCAACACCGCCTCGATCTTTGCCTGCATACTGGCCCGGGCGGTCATCGGTGCCGTCTGAACGAGATCGGGCGCGTCCTCGCCGCACAGCGTCAGCCAGGCGAGCCCGCCAGCCAGTTGGCCCGCGGCCATGACGATCACCGGCACGACGACGACGACGGCTCCCAGATCCTCGCCGTGCGTGTGCCACAACAGGAAGGCCGGTACGAGCAGGTAGAGCAATTGCATGAGCGATTGCGACACCAGCCAGGGATCGCGCATCAGGAGCACCAATTCCTTGCGCCGAAGAACCTGCCGGACAGACCGGGTGCGGAAGCCGTCGGTTCGGCCCCGCGTCCGGCCGGAATGCTCACGCACGCTGGCCGTCGAAAGCGCCAGTTCGGCAAACCGCCTCGAGAACAGGGCAATCACGAGCGCCAGCAATCCGAAGCCGGCGACAACAAACAACACAGCCGCGCCGATGTCACCGACAAAAGCCCGCGCGGGCATCCAGAAAAGGCTCTCCGGACCCGGCAGCGCCCGCGCCACATCGGAATCCATGAATACGCTGAGACGGGACATGCGGCCGTAGGACACGATCGCGAAGATCTGCACAACGATCGCAAATCCGGCACCGATCACCGCGGCGATGACCTGGGCAATGAAGCGCGTGCGTTTGGCGCCGACAAACCGGAACAAAAGCATGGTGACGCCGAGCGCCAGCGCCGTGGCGACAGCCGACAAGGCCAGAAGCGCGGGATAACCGAGCAGCCAGGCCGGGCCCTCGATCACCGCCATGACGTTGAGGAACGGCGCCACGAGAATCGCCGACATGGAGACGCTCATCAGCGCCACGGCATAGATGCGGATAGTGAAGATCCGGTCGGACGGCGCCGGCGAGGTCAGGATCAGGTCGAGATCGGCACGGGCATAAAAGGCGCGCGTTATCGATTCCAGCGCCTGCGAGACCATGAGGCTCAAACAGACGATGACGACCCCGGTGACGAAGACATAAAGCGCCTTGGTTTCAAGGCGATCGAAATCGACGTTGTCGGTCAGCGTGACCCAGGCAATGACGTGCATGCCGATGACAAAGCCGGTAAGAAACAGCACCGCGATCCCCTTGCGGACACGGTTGCCGCGCAACAGGAGCGCTGTCGAGTCGCGCCAGAACAGCCCGACCTCATGACGCGCGAACCAGGCGAGTGACCCGGCGCTCATCAGGCCGCAACTCCGGTTGCGGCAATCCGGTTCTCGTCGACCAGATCGAGGAAGATATCCTCCAGGTTGGACTCCGCCCGGCCGGCGGTTTCACGCAATTCCTGAAGCGTGCCTTCGGCGATCAAGCGTCCTTCGGCGATCACACCGATGCGCTCGGCCATGCGTTCGGCCACTTCCAGGATATGGGTCGTCATGACAATGCTGACCCCGCCGGCGACGCGCTCCAGGAGCACGTCCTTGACCTGACGTGCGGACCCGGCGTCGAGCCCGGTCAGCGGTTCATCCAGAATGATCAGTTGCGGGTCGTGCACCAGCGCGCCGGCCAGTGCCACCTTCTGGCGCATACCCTTGGAAAAGCCGCCGCATTGCTCGTGGGCGTGCGGTGCCAGGCCGAGCCAGTCCAGCAAATCATGGGCCCGGGCCTCCGCAAGCCCCGCCTCGACGCTCCACAGGCCGGCAACAAATTCCAGATACTCGAACGGCGACAGCTTGTCGTAGATCATCGGCTCGTCGGATACCCAGGCGACAATCCGTTTCGCCTCGATCGGGTCCCGCAGCGCATCGATGCCGAAGATGCGGACCGAGCCGGCATCCGGCGGCAGGAGCCCGGCGACCATGCGCAGCGTGGTGGTCTTGCCGGCCCCGTTCGGGCCGAGAAGCGCATAAAACTCCCCGGCGCGCACATCAAGGTCGAGGCCGCGAACGGCAGGTTTGTCGAAACTCTTTTCAAGGCCGGCAATCGATAGCGCCGGTACCGGACAATCTGAAACGGTCATGACGTTCTTCCAATTCGACATCGGCGGACCGCCTGTGAACACAGTTTCGATCCGACAACCAAGGGGCCATCCTACCATCCCGGCGTTGCAGTCCGGTAAACCGGCTGTGCCAGTTCGAAACGGTCTGCGCCACGGCCGGCTGCGATCAAAGAAGCGGCTTCCCTTGCCGCACGCTTTTGCTCAGGATGGGGTCGGAACCGGACCGGTCAAGATCCGGAAGTAACGGGAGGATCCGCCGCATGACGGCTTCATTCGACTATATCGTTATCGGCGCCGGATCGGCCGGATGCGTTCTGGCCGACCGTTTGTCGGAAAGCGGCCGGCACTCCGTGCTCATCTTGGAAGCCGGCCCGCCCGACCGCAATCCCTGGATTCATGTGCCGATCGGCTACGCCAAGACCTTCCGCAACCCGCGCGTCAACTGGATGTACGAAACCGAACCGGAGCCCGAGCTGAACGGACGCAAGATCTTTCAGCCGCGCGGCAAGGTGCTCGGCGGCACATCGTCGATCAACGGCCTGATCTATATCCGCGGGCAGCGCGAGGATTACGACCACTGGCGGCAATTGGGCAATCCCGGCTGGTCCTACGAAGACGTGCTGCCGTACTTTCGCAAGGCCGAAAACCAGGAACGCGGGGCGGATGAGTTTCATGGTTCCGGCGGGCCACTCAGCGTTTCGGACCAGCGCGACCGGAATGCCCTTGCCGAGGCGTTCATTGAAGCGGGCGTAGCCATCGGGATCCCACGTAACGAGGATTTCAACGGCGCCGGCCAGGAAGGCATGGGCTATTTCCAGACGACATCGCGCAACGGCCGGCGATGCAGCACGGCTGCCGGCTATCTGAAGCGGGCGAAAGCCCGGCGCAACCTGTCGGTCGAGACGGATGCTCCAGTCCGGCGTATCCTGTTCAGGGACAAGCGCGCGATCGGTGTCGAATACGAGCGCGGCGGCGTCCGGCAAACCGTCGAAGCGGCCGGTGAAATCATTCTGTGCGGCGGCGCCTTCAATTCTCCGCAGCTTCTGGAATTATCAGGCATCGGCGACGGTACACATCTCAGCGCCCTTGGCGTTCCGGTCGTGCACCATGCACCGCGGGTCGGCGAAAACCTGCAGGACCATTACCAGGTCCGCATGGTGCTGGAAGCCGCGCAACCGCTGACCGTCAACGACAAGATCAACAACCCGTTGCGGCGAATCGGTATCGGCCTCGACTATCTGTTGCGACGGCGCGGACCGCTGACGGTCGGTGCCGGCTTTGCCGGTGCGTTCTTCAAGACCCGCCCGGAACTGGCCACGCCCGATATCCAGATCCACCTCATCCTGTTCAGCGCCGATACGATGGGCGAGCGCCTGCATCCGTTTTCCGGCTTTACCGCCTCGATCTGTCAATTGCGCCCGGAAAGCCGCGGCAGCGTGCACATCACGTCGCCAGAGCCCGAAACGGCACCGGCGATCCGGGCCAATTATCTGTCAACGGAAGGCGACCGCCGGACGTTTGTCGACGCGCTAAGGAAAACCCGTGAAATCCTCGCCGCCGACCCCATCCGCCCCATGCTGAAGCGCGAGGTCGCGCCGGGACCCGACATCGTCGACGATGACGCGGTGCTCGACTATTGCCGCGATGCCGGAACAACGATCTACCACCCGACCTCCACTTGTGCGATGGGACCGGACGAGGACGCTGTCGTTACTCCGACCCTGAAAGTTCGCGGTGTCGAGCGCCTGCGGGTTGCCGACGGATCGGTCATGCCGGCGGTGATCTCCGGCAATACCAATGCTCCGATCGTCATGATCGGCGAAAAGGCGGCCGATTTAGTTCTCAAAGAAGCGCCCTGACTGGCGTTCGGGGCCAATGCGCGGCGCGGCGCGGCGTCGTGTGCCGACGCCGGATCTGCACAATTTCGGCCGCAGAATGACAGCAATTGACACGCCGCTCCAAATGCCTATGGTCGCGCCGGCTTCGGGACGCTGGCCGCTCGCAGGCTTATGCCATGGTGAAGATCCCGTTCGATCTGCCCTTCCCCGTTCTGGCGCATCGCGCAGACGGCAATGCGAGCCCCCGTCATCCGCCGCGCCATACTTCACGAGGCGAAGGATGAAACCCGAAATGTCGAAGAACCAACCGAAATTGCCACCGCTAACCGCTCTCAAACGCCAGGCGGCGCGGTTGCGCTCCGCACTTGCCGCAGAGGGGAAAGTGATTTCCCACAGCGGGGCCCTGGAATTGCTGGCAAGACAGCACGGCTACCGCGACTGGAACGGGCTCCACGCAGCGGCCGCTGCGACGTCCATTCCCGTTCGGGACCGCTTAACCGTGGGTGCCGACGTCCGCGGGCGTTACATTGGAAGGCCGTTCGAAGGCAAAGTGATCGGTGTCAGCCGTTTTGGCGCCGACGGGCGGCTGCGTCTTGTCCTGCACTTCAACGAACCGGTCGATGTCGCCAAGGTGCCCAGCATATCCGCCTGGCGGCAACGGGTGAGCTGCACGATCGATCGGTACGGCCGAACGGCTGAACGAACGTCCGACGGCCAACCTCATCTTGAACTGGACGTCGGTCGGTCGGCCTGATCGCAGGCATTCCAGGCAAGCCGGCTTGCACCAAAGGCCCAGAGCCCATTTGATGCAGATCAAAGGGCGCCTGCGGCCTTTGGCGCCCATTTGGAGGGCACCACAGACAAGAGCCCGTCCCATGACCAAGCGTCCCCTCCTCTTCCTTGCGCTTACCGCCCTCCTCCCGTTCCCGGCCGCTCAGGCGTCGGACACGTTCGAACAGGCCAAGATCATGGCCGGTGAAATGCTCTACAAACAGGAATGTCGGCGCTGCCATGCCCCGGACACCGACCATGCCAGCTACGGTCCGCCGCTCGAGAACATCATCGGACGCGCGGCCGGCACCTATCCCGATTACGATTATTCGACGGCCCTTGAAGCCTCCGGCATCGTCTGGACCCCGGCCGCTCTCAGGGCCTGGATGGAAGACAATGACGGCTTCCTGCCCGGTACGAAGATGCGCCATATCGGCATCGAGGATCGCACGGTGCAGGATTTTATCTTGTCCTATCTGCAAAGCATCACCACCCGCGATGGCTCGCAAGTCACCGAATAGCCGATCGGCAGCGGCTTGACAGACGGCCAAGGGGACGGCGTATAGGCTTCCCGTCCCCGATCCGGCCAGTCCACCATGTCCGTTTATACCGCCGCCGACTGCAATCCGCATGTCGATGCGATCGATCCGCCGCCGATCCCGACCGCGCAGGCCTGGCTCGACGTCTATGGCGGTAACCTTGGACCGGCCATCGACCTGTCACAGGCCGTGCCCGGCTACCCGCCGCACGCGGACATGCTGGCGCGATTGCGCGACGCGGCAGGCTCGGTGGATTATGCCGGCTACGGTCCGATCGAAGGCGAGGATGTGCTGCGCCGATCGCTGGCCGACCATATCGGGCATATCTACAGCGCGTCCGTGCCCGCGCACGCGATCCAGATCACCGCCGGCTGCAATCAGGCCTTCTTTTCGGCGTCCATGGCCATTGCCGGGCCCGGCGACTGCATCCTCATGTCCAACCCGTGCTACTTCAACCACGAAGCCACATTGGCGATGCAGGGTATCGAGACGGCCTGTTTTGACTGTCGGGCTGAAAACGGTTTTCGGCCGCGCCTTGAGGACATCGAGGAGGCGGTCACGGATCGCGTCAAAGCGATTGCGCTCGTGTCTCCCAACAACCCGACCGGTGCGATCTACGACGCCGACCTTCTCCAGGCGATCTTCGACCTCTGCCGCGGCCGCGGACTGCGCCTGATCCTCGACGAGACTTATCGGGATTTCCTGCCGGCGGACGCCGGCGCCCCGCATCGGCTTTTCGACAATCCGGATTGGGGCCGCACGCTTGTCCAGCTCTATTCATTCTCCAAGGCCTATTGCATTCCCGGCCACCGGGTCGGCGCCGTCACGACCGGTCCCGACCTCGTCGCGCTATTTCGGCGGCATTCTCCGCACGCCAGTCCGCAAGGGGCGATAGGGCGCCTGCAAGCGCGGCTTGGGCGGCACGCGGCGCGTAGATCTGCAGATTGTCCATGACCTTGGCGATTTGCGCGACGAGGTCGGGACCGGTCGTGACGGCGCCGACCCGGTGGCCGGGAAT
>JANQQB010000343.1 GCA_028285165.1 Rhodobiaceae bacterium | reverse complement strand
GGGAAGACAGGGAATCCAGGCGGTCCGTGAGGTTTTCCAGGTCGCGTCGGCGGTTCCGGTCTCGCGTCTGGCGAGACTCGTCGTCACGCCATGACTCGTGTCCGGCATCGGTACGATCGCCATCCCCGTTTGAGCGACGTCCGTTACCGCGGCTACCCCTGCCGTCGCGCGCCATTACCATCTCTCCAAAACTAAGCCCCGCTCCGCAGGGTATCCGGTCGGTGTTCCTGGCGCCCGGAATTGCCGCGATGCCGGTACTTGACCCCGGGCTAGAGTTTTGATCCGTATGGTAAAGAACATGTTAAAAACGATTATTTGATTATGAAAATCGCCCCGGACACCTACTTAAGCAGAGTTGCGACCCCTGTGACAAATATCAGGGGTTGTATCAGCGCCGCTGCGCGCCGGGAACCGATTGTCCGGCTGTCGGATTGAGCGCTGAAAGACGGTGCGGATGATTCGCACATAACCGATTGGCCGTCCGAAGTTTGGGACGGCTGGAGGGGGCGTACCTCGCAAAACGATCGGTGATTCTTGGGGTTTTGGTGGAAAGAATGGAAACACTGAATGATCGGCTGGACCAGGCCGATACGCACGGGCCTGACGAGCGCCCGAGCCGGAGCGAACGGCAGACCTGGTATACGATCCGGGACCTGTCGAAAGAGTTCGACGTCACGATGCGCGCCTTGCGCTTCTATGAGGACAAGGGCCTTCTATCGCCGTATCGCGACGGACCATCGCGGCTTTACAGCCGCCGCGACCGCGCGCGCCTCAAACTGATTCTGCTCGGCAAGCGGATCGGCCTGTCGCTCATGGAAATCGGCAAATTGCTGGACGCATACAGCCGCAAGGATCGCGGACGGCGGCAGATGAAACTCGCCTACGGCATGTTCCAGAAGCAGATCGACCTGCTCGAAGACCAGCGCCAGGAGATCGACTCCGCGCTCGGCGAGCTGAAGGACCACGTTGACTGCATGCGCCGCCACGTCGATACCTGAAGTCCGGAGGTGCCCGCAGATGTCTGAGACGCTGCGGGCACGGGCGACTGTCCTGACCGGCGTTTCGGCATCTCCAGCGCCAGGCGGACCATTTTGATCCCTTTCTGAGTAACCTGCGCCTGCCGCAATGCCGTGCTATCATGCGCGGCAGGAGGAAACACGGTCGTGATGCGGACCGACTTGCCGCGTTGATCAGGACACGGACGGATCAAATTCCCATTTTCTGCTCGGTCTTCCGCAATGTCATCCGGAGGGCGGCTCCGCCGTCTCCGACGACGGGAAACCGCGCGATATTGCCGGCTTTTATGTCCTGGTATGACGCCTGGCCATTTCGCATTTCAGGTCGTATTCCTCAGCTTTGGCAATGGTCCGGATCTTGTCAGTGCCGGCCGGAAAGCCTATAACGAGGATACAGTTGACGTTTGCGTAAACGTCAATCAAAGGATCTGCCACGGGAGGCCCGGAAATGCCCACCTATCGCGCCCCAGTCGACGACACGCTGTTTTTGCTGAATTCGGTCTTCGGCATCGACCGTTACAACAATCTGCCCGGTTTCGAAGACGCGACGCCCGACATGATCGAGGCGATCCTTTCCGAGGCCGGCAAGCTCAGCGAAGAAGTCCTTGCCCCGCTCAATCAGACGGGAGATCAGGAAGGATGTACGCGCAACGAGGATGCGTCGGTCACCACGCCGTCCGGCTTCCGGCAGGCCTACGAGACGTTCCGCGAAGGCGGATGGGTCGGCCTGTCCGCGGATCCCGAATACGGCGGACAGGGCCTGCCGGCCACCCTCGATGCGGCCATCAACGAATTCCTCAGCGCTGCCAACATGGCGTTTTCCATGTATCCTGGCCTGTCGAAGGGGGCGATTGCCGCCTTGTCCCTGCACGGATCGGAAGACCAGAAACGCACCTATCTGCCGAAGCTGATCTCCGGCGAATGGTCCGGCACCATGAACCTCACGGAACCGCATTGCGGAACCGATCTCGGTCTGATCCGCACCAAGGCGGTTCCGAATGGCGACGGCGCGTATGACATCACCGGGACGAAGATCTTCATTTCGGCCGGCGAACACGACCTCACCGATAACATCGTGCATCTCGTGCTGGCCCGGATCGAGGGCGCGCCCGAGGGCGTCAAGGGCATATCGCTGTTTGTCGTGCCCAAACACGTGCCCGACGCCGACGGGAATGCCGGAGAGCGCAACGCGGTGGCCTGCGGCTCCATCGAGGAGAAGATGGGCATCCACGGCAACGCCACGTGTGTGATGAATTATGACGGCGCGACGGGTTGGCTTGTCGGCGAGGAGCACAAGGGCCTGCGCGCCATGTTCACGATGATGAACGAGGCGCGCCTCGGCGTCGGCATCCAGGGACTGGCGCAATCCGAAGTCGCCTATCAGAACGCCGTCGCCTATGCCCGCGACCGGCTGCAGGGTCGGGCGCTGGACGGCCCGAAGGAGCCGGACAAGCCGGCCGATCCGATCATTGTGCATCCCGATGTGCGGCGCGTGCTTCTCACCATCAAGTCCTTCAATGAGGCGGCCCGTGCGCTGGTCTTGTGGACGGCCTTGCGCGGCGACGTTTCGCATCGCGCGGGCGACGAAAAGGAGCGCGAGGCGGCCGACGACGCCATGGGCCTCCTGACGCCGGTGGTCAAAGGTGTCCTGACCGACAAGGGTTTTGAAAACGCTGTCATGGCCCAGCAGATGTATGGCGGCCACGGATACATCGCCGAATGGGGCATGGAGCAGTTCGTTCGCGATGCCCGCATTGCGATGATCTATGAGGGCGCCAACGGCATCCAGGCTCTCGACCTTGTCGGCCGCAAATTGCCGCGCAATGGCGGCCGCGCCGTGATGGCCTTCTTCCAGGAAGTCGCGTCCTTCGTGCAGGAAAACGCCGAGGACGACGCCCTCAAACCTTACACCGAACCGCTGCAGAAAGGTCTCGACGACCTGCAGAAGGCGACCATGTGGTTCATGCAGAACGCCATGACCAAGCCGGACAATGCCGGCGCCGGATCGACCGATTACATGCACCTGTTCGGGCTCGTGGCGCTTGGTTACATGTGGGGCCAGATGGCGCGCGCGGCACAATCCGAACTCGCCGCCGGCGCCAACGGACGGACCGATTACCTGTCTGCAAAACTCGCCACCGGTCGGTTCTTCATGGAACGGGTCATGCCCGAAACGTCCGCCCATCTTGCCCGCATTTCGACGGGCGCGCAGACCATGATGGACATGCCGGCCGAGGCGTTCTAACCAAGGTCAGACAGCAATCGATCGAGCAGACGAGGTGGCCCATGTCCAACGCTCTTGACGTTCCGAGAGCCGACTGGATGTCGGAAGACGTGGTGTTGCTGGCCGACGCCGCGGAACGCTTTTTCGAGCGTGAAATCGCGCCGGACTACGAAACCTATATCGACCAGGGCATTGTCGATCGCGCCGCCTGGGAAAAGACCGGCGAGGCCGGGCTCCTGTGCGCGGCGATGCCGGAGGAATTCGGCGGCGCCGGCGGCACGTTCGCCCACGAGGCCGTCATCACCAACGCATTGGGTCTTGTCGGCTTGGATTCGTTCGGCATCGCGCTGCATTCCGCGATCGTCGCGCCGTATGTGCTGCATTACGGCTCCCCCGACCAGAAACAGCGGTGGCTGCCGAAACTGGCGACCGGCGAATATATCGGCGCGATCGCCATGACCGAGCCCGGCGCCGGTTCCGATCTGCAGGGCGTGCGCACGACCGCGAAAAAGGATGGCAACCATTATGTGATCAACGGCCAGAAGACGTTCATCACCAATGGCCAGAACGCCAACTTCATCATCGTCGTCGCCAAGACCGATCCCGCAAAGGGTGCGAAAGGCACATCGCTGTTCGCGGTCGAAACCGATCAGGTCGAAGGCTTCCGCAGGGGGCGAAATCTCGACAAGGTCGGATTGAAGGGCCAGGACACGTCAGAACTGTTCTTCGATGAGGTCAGGGTGCCGGCCGACGCCCTGATCGGCCCGGAAGAGGGTCAGGGCTTCGTCCAACTCATGACCGAACTGCCCCAGGAACGATTGCTGATCGCCGTCCAGGCGATGGCCATGATCGAACGAGCGCTCAAGGTCACGGTCGACTACGTCAAGGAACGCAAGGCGTTCGGCAAGGCGATCATCGACTTTCAGAACACCCAGTTCACCCTGGCCGAGGCCAAGACCGAGGCAACGGTCGCGCGGGTGTTTGTCGACCATTGCATCGGCCGGCTGATCGCCGGCGAGCTCGACACGACGACGGCGTCGATGGCGAAGTACTGGCTGTCGGACCTGCAATGCAAGATCGTCGACGCCTGCCTGCAATTGCATGGCGGCTACGGCTACATGAACGAATACCCGATCGCCCGCATGTACCAGGACGCCCGCGTCCAGCGCATTTATGGCGGCACCAACGAAATCATGAAGATGCTGATTTCCCGTTCTCTCTAATGAGGTTCAGCCATGGCGAAGGGCTACTGGATCGTGCATGTCACGGTCAACGATCCGGAACGCTACAAGGAATACCTGCGGCTCGATGCCGAGGTGTTCAAACAGTACAAAGCCAAGCCGCTCGTGCGGGGCGGACAGCACGAGGCGCCCGAGGGCCCGGCCAAGAGCCGGCATGTGGTCTTTGAATTCGAGTCCTATGCCGCCGCGCTGGAGGCTTACCATTCGCCGGGCTACCAGGAAGCGCTGCAACACCGGCTGGCCGCCTCGGATTCGGAAATTGTGATTGTCGAGGGCGTGGACGACTGAGATGGCGGAATTCGAACTTTACTGCTTTGCCCAATCCGGCAATTCCTACAAACCGGCCCTGATGCTCGAGCTCTGCGGCGCCGACTGGACGCCGCGCAAAGTCGAGTTCATGGACGGCGAGACGCGTACCGATGCCTATCGCGACGTCAATGTCATGGGCGAGGCGCCGATCCTCAAACACGGCGACCTGACGCTCTCCCAATCCGGCGTGATGCTCGATTACCTGGCCGACCATTTCGGACGGTTCGGCGCGGAAACCCCGGATGAGAAACGCGAGATCTGGCGCTGGATCCTGTTCGATAACCACAAGCTGACCGGCTATACCAGCGTGCTCCGGTTCATGCGGGCCTTTATGAAGACGGGTGAAACGCCGGTCGTCGAGTTTCTCGACGGACGCGCGCAAAACGCCTATCGCGTGCTCGACAAGCACCTGAACGGACGCAATTGGGTTGTCGGCGATCGCCTGACCATCGCCGACCTGTCGCTCTGCGGCTATCTGTTCTTTCAGGACGAGATCGGCATCGACTTCGCGGAATTCGAAAACATCAACGCCTGGCTCGACCGCATCAGGGCGCTGGAGGGATGGAAACATCCCTACGATCTGATGCCGGGCCATCCGCTGCCATCCTGACGCCGGCGGCGGATCCGGCTTCGGACCCGCAGCCAGGCAATGACACATGCACAACCGCGCCGATCCCGACTGCCGGGCCGGTTGACGAAAAACCACACGAAAGGGAGCAGGCCAATGGCTGACGCGATGATCTACGACCACGTGCGCACGCCCCGCGGGCGCGGCAAGAAAGACGGGTCGCTGCACGAGGTCGCACCGGTTCGGTTGGCCGCCGATGTGCTGGAAGCGATCCGCGACCGCAACGAGCTCGACACGAAACAGGTCGACGACGTGATCCTCGGCTGTGTCGATCCCGTCGGCGAGGCCGGTGGTGATATTGCGCGCGCGGCGGTCTTCACGGCCGAGTATGGCACGGAAGTGCCCGGCATCCAGATCAACCGGTTCTGTGCCTCCGGCCTCGATGCGGTGAATTTCGGCGCGGCACAGATCATGTCCGGCCAGCACGACATGGTGATTTCCGGCGGTGTGGAATCCATGAGCCGGGTCGGCATCGGCGCCTCCGGCGGCGCGTGGATCGCCGATCCCCAGGTGTCGATCCCGTCCTATTTCATGCCGCAGGGCGTCTCTGCCGACCTGATCGCCACCAAGTACGGGTTTTCGCGCGACGCCGTCGATGCCTACGCGGTGGAAAGCCAGAAACGCGCCAAGGCCGCTTGGGACGATGGCCGGTTCGACAAGTCCG
>JANQQB010000334.1 GCA_028285165.1 Rhodobiaceae bacterium | reverse complement strand
GTTCCCATCGCACCCGGTCCGCCGACATCGGATCCTCGGGCGGCGGCGGCAAGGGCCGCTCGGTTTCCAGCAAGGCCGCGGCGACCGCGTCCGCGTCGGCCGGTTTCGGCAGGTAGTCCACGGCGCCGGCCTTCACCGCGCGCACCGCCGTGGCGATATTGCCGTAGCCGGTCAGGATGACGATGCGTATGTCCGGCCGGGCGCTGCGCAAGGCATGCACCACTTCCAATCCGTTGCCGTCCTCCAGACGCAGGTCCACAAGCGCGTAGCCCGGCGGATTCTCGGTCCCTATGTCGATGCCCTCGGCGACACTCGCGGCGACCGAGGTTACGAAACCGCGCTGCTCCATAGCCCGCGCCAATCGGTTCCGGAGAGGCGCATCGTCATCGACTATCAACAAGCGGCGCTCTCCTGCGCCCGTTGCGGGAAGATCTTGCATGGGATTTGCCTCACATTATGCGCCGTCGGCGTCTGTCCCCTGATCAAGAATAAACCGGGGCCAACGAATGACAACCTCCGCGCCGCCCCGGTTGCCGAAGGTCAATAAAGCACCGACACGTTCTAGCAGGGTCTGGGCGATGAATATACCGAGTCCCATATGCTCGCCGTCGTCGGATCGGCTGGAAATAAACGGCTCCCCGATGACGGACAAGACCGATGCCGGGAAACCGGGCCCATCGTCGTGCACGGTAACCCGGATGGTATCGACGTCCCAATAGGAAATCACCGTGACTTCGCGCCGGGCGAACTGGACGGCATTCTGGATCAACGTCCCCAAACCGCCCAGAATCTCCGGGCTGCGCACCACGATCGGCTCATCCCCATCGGCGGCGGGATCGATATGAAACGTCATGGCGATGCCGTCGGATTGGTAATCCTCGGCGGCGGTTTCCAGCAATTGCCGCAGGGGAAGGCGGTCGAACGGCTCCGGCCCGCTCTGTTCCGGGGTCCGGGCCAACCCGGCGAGGATTTCCCGGCAACGCTCCGACTGGCTGAGCAGCAGGTCGACATCCTCCGCGATCGGGCTGTTGCGCGGGACTTCACGCGACAATTCCTTCGCCACCACGGCGATGGTGGCAAGCGGCGACCCCAACTCGTGCGCCGCCGCGGCGACCAGACCGCCCAGTGCCGACAGCCGCTGCTGACGCAACAGCGAGGTATGCGTCGCGGCCAGCGCCTCGGACATGCGCCGCGCTTCCTCCGAGACCGACCAGACATAGGTCGAGATGAACACCGACGCCACCGCCAGCGCGGTCCAGATGCCCAGGATATAGACGAGCGGCAGTTCCAACGCACCCGGCGACCAGGGCAGGGGCGTGCGGAAAAACGCCAACAGCGAGATACTGATCACGGCAAGCCCGGTCAGCGCGATCGTCGAGTTCCGCGACAGGATGGTCGCCGACACCATGACCGGCGCGATGATCAGGATGGAGAACGGGTTCTGCAGGCCGCCGGTGACATAGAGCAGCGCGGCCAGTTGCAGCACGTCGAATCCCAGGAGCACGACGCCGGCACGGTCGTCGAGCCGCGCCCGGCCGGGTCCGCGCTGCGTCAGGATCAGGTTGGACAGCACCAATGTTGCGATCACCGCCAGGCAGACCGGCAGCGGCAACGGATACCCGAGTCCGAAATGCACCGCCAGGACGGTAATCGTCTGCCCGGCGGCGGCGACCCAGCGGATCATGATCAGCGTCCGAAGCCGCAGGCGGCCCGCCCGCACGACACCCTGTTGCGACATGCGCCCGGCCCGCTGCGCCAGGGATTCAGGTTCGCTTGCCATGCGCCTAAGGAGCAGGTCGCAGCGCGGTTTGCAACCCTTTGTAGTCCGGTTGCCGCCACGCAGCTGCACCGCCAACGTCCTTGCTTCGCCATCAACGCTGGCCCATATAGCATCGGTTCCGAGGAAACCGGTGCGCCCATGCCCCATGTCATCGATATTCGAAACCTGACCAAACGGTTCGGCGACGTCGCCGCCGTCGACAACATCAGTTTCACGGTCGACGCGGGCAGCACGACCGCCTTGCTCGGCGCGAACGGCGCAGGGAAAACGACGACCATTGCGATCTTGCTCGGCCTGCTGTTGCCTACATCCGGCTCGGTGCGCGTCCTGGGCGAGGACATGCTACGCCACCGCTATCGCGTTCTCGGGCGGATGAATTTCTCCTCGCCGTATTTCGACCTGCCGCAACGCCTGACCGTCCGGGAAAACCTGTCCGTCTACGCCCGGCTCTACGGCGTCGGCGACGTCCCAGGCCGCCTTTCCGAACTGGCCCGCGATCTCGACCTCGTCGACCTGATGGACCGTCCGTTCCGCGGACTGTCGGCGGGACAGAAGACCCGTGTCATGATCGCCAAATCGATGATCAACCGGCCGGACCTGCTGTTGCTGGACGAGCCGACGGCGAGCCTAGACCCCGACTCGGCGGATTGGATTCGCGGCTACCTGGAGCGCTACCGCCGGGAAACCGGTGCGTCGATCCTGCTGGCCAGCCACAACATGGCCGAGGTCGAGCGACTGTGCGACGCCGTCCTGATGATGCGCGCCGGCAAGATCACCGATCGTGGCGCGCCGCAGGAATTGATCGAACGCTACGGCCGCGACACGCTGGAAGAGGTTTTCCTCGACATCGCGCGCGGGAACGGCAAAGGGCAGGGGGACAAGGAACAGGGAGCGGCGGCGTGAACGGCGTGCCATCCGCCGACTCGGGATTTGCCCCGGCCGCGCAACGGGTCT
>JANQQB010000327.1 GCA_028285165.1 Rhodobiaceae bacterium | reverse complement strand
TTCATGTAGCCGATGACATGCCGCGATTGACCGCCGACCGAGACGGTGTTGCCGCCGCCGGTCAGGGCGTCGGACAGTGTCATATCGGGATCCAGGCTGTCGCGCCGCTGATCCAGCGTGACCATCTGCAGGTTGGCGCCGGTCCGGACAGAGCCGTCGTCAGGCGACAGTATGCCGATCAACATGTTCTGCAGGGTCGTCTTGCCGGCGCCGTTCGGCCCGACGATGCCGACCCGGTCGCCGCGCTGCACGCGAAGCGAGAAATCCCGCACCAACGTCAGGTCACCGTAGGATTTCGAGATATGCTCCGCCTCGACGACCAGACGTCCGGAGCGCAGTCCTTCGGTCGTGGAAAACTTGACGGTCCCCACCGCCTCGCGCTGCGTGCGGCGTTCCTCACGCAAGGCATACAGCGCCCGCAGCCGCCCTTGGTTGCGCTTGCGGCGTGCAGTGACCCCTTTGTGCAGCCACTCGGTCTCGGCAGCGATCTTCCGGTTCAGTTCGTGCCGCGCTCGGTCGTCCTGCTCGAGCGCCGTATCGCGCCAGGATTCGAACTTGCCGAACCCGTCCTCCAGACGGCGGGTCACGCCACGGTCCAGCCAGATGGTGATCCGCGACAGATTCTCCAGGAAACGGCGGTCATGGCTGACCAGCACCAGGGCGGACCGGCTTCTGCCGAGTTCCGCTTCGAGCCATTCGATGGCGGGCAGGTCGAGATGGTTGGTCGGTTCGTCGAGGAACAGGATGTCCGGCTCGGCGGCCAGGACCCTCGCCAGCGCACAGCGGCGTGCCTCGCCGCCGGACAGGTGCGCCGGATTTTCGTTCCCCGTCAGCCCCAGTTTTTCCAGCAGGAATTGCCCGCGATGCGGGTCGTCGCCGGACGTAAGGTCCGCGTCGGCATAGGCGCGGGTGGTTTCGAATCCGGAAAAATCGGGTTCCTGTGGCAGATACCGGACCGTCGCGCCGGGATCGACGAAATGTTCCCCGGCGTCGGGTTCGACCAGGCCGGCCGCGATGCGCAGCAGCGTGGACTTGCCGGATCCGTTGCGTCCGACCAGGCATAGCCGGTCGCCCGCGGAGACCGATAGGTCGGCGCCTTCGAGCAGCGGCGTGCCGCCGAAGGTCAGGTGAATGTCGCGCAGGATGAGAAGCGGTGCCGCCATGAGGTTCGTGTACTAGCTGAGGTGGGGGCGCGGCAAGGGCGATGGAATTTAACGCGACTGATATGGGTCAATGCATGCGCCGGACATATGTTCGACCCTATCGCTGGGCCAATAGACAGCGAGGATAGGCGATGTTGAGTTACAAGGATTGCGTCGGTCTTTGCGATCTGACCGAGGCGGAAATCGACGCCATCGCGGAACATGAGCATTTGCCGCGGTTGGTGGCGCTGGAACTCGGCGAATATCTCATTCACAGCCCCGAGGGCGTGCCGATGATCCGCAAAATGATCATTGATGACATCGCGCATGCACGGCAGCACGGCGACTGGGACAAGGCGCTGAAGCTTCGGGCAACGCTGCGCCACTTCATTCAAACGCATCCCGAGCATTCGGCGGACTCGTGACGACGGTGTTCCGCGCGGTCTCCATTCTTCTTGGTTCGGTGGCATTTGCCGCTCTCGGCAGTCCGGAAGCCCTGTCGGACGAGTCGCTTCCCGGCGATCCGGTGGCGGGCCGGGTTTTCGCCGAGCGCGAATGCAGTGATTGTCATGATATCTCGCGCGAGGGCGGCGACTACCCATTGAATACCGCGCCGAGTTTCCTGGATGTGGCAACCCAGCGTTCGACGACAGGGCTCAGCCTTCGCGTGTTTTTGCGGTCGACGCATCGGGATATGCCGGATCTGATTCTGACCGAGCGCGAGCAAGACGACGTGATCGCGTATATCCTCAGTCTTCGCAGCCGTTAACCGGACGGCCGACAGTTGTCGCTATTTGGGCGGTGAGGACGGCTCGGTTCCCAGCTCGTACCGCGTCTTGCTGAACATGTCGCGGATCAGGTCCGGCACGTCGGTTTCCTTGAACAGCAATTGCTGTTTTCGGTCGTAGACGAAACCGGCAATATGGGCCATTTCCTCGCCGGTCAGGTCGAACTGATAGCCCAATTCCTGCGATTGCAGTTCGACCATGGCGAAGGCGCCGGCCCACATCCGGGCGGTGAACTCGAACACGTCGATAACGTTGTTGCCGTCTTCCGCATCGAGGGTCGGTCCGGCCTTGCCGCCGATCCCGTTGACCGAATGGCAGATGACGCATCCTTCGGTGACGAAGAGCTTCTGCCCTTCCACCGGATCGATCACGGGAAAGGCGACCCGTGTCCGGGAAGGTTCGTCATCCTCCGCGTTGCCGGGGGCCGAAAGGACGAAAGCGGCCATGGCGGCGGCGCAGACGGAAAACAGAATCGCGTTGCGGAATCTGGGTTTCATCGGTTGGGCCCATGCGTTGTTGCACTCTGTGGCCGGAACATTGCGCCGATCGGCGGTGCCACGTCGTTGATCCCGGTCAATGAACCGAATCCCGTATTTTGCCAGTTCGGCGGAAAAACCGTTCCGCCTATTGGCGCTCTGGCGCGCATGGGGCATTAAGGGGCGCCGCCGACGCGCGGCAAACGGGAACAGGAACGGAGTACCGGGCAGATGGCGGACGGCACGGAAAGTCCCACCAATCCGGAAGGGCAAACCACCTTAAAGATCGAGGGGGCGGTCGCCCGCATCACTTTCGACCGGCCGCATGCGC
>JANQQB010000311.1 GCA_028285165.1 Rhodobiaceae bacterium | reverse complement strand
GTCGCCGCCCCCGGCAATCACCACCGCCTTGCCGGCGAAGCGCTCGCGACGGGCCACGTGGTAGAAGACGCTGCGGTTTTCATAGGCGCGGATTCCGTCGAGCGGCGGTCGGTTCGGGCCGAAGGCGCCGACACCGGCAGCGAGCAGGATCGCCCGCGCCCGAATGAGACGGCCCGTAGCGGTGCGCATGGAAAACGTACCGTCATCGCTCTCTTCGAGCCCGGCCGTCGGCTCTCCGAACAGAAAGACCGGTTGGTAGGGAGCGGCCTGTTCGACCAGGTTGTCGACGAGCGCATCGGCCCGGATGCACGCAAAACCGGGAATGTCGTAGATCGGTTTTTCCGGATAGAGCGCCGTCAACTGACCGCCCGGATCCGGCAGCGCGTCGACCACCGCGCACCGCATGCCGAGTTGCCCGCAGGCGAACACGGCGAACAGACCGACAGGCCCGGCCCCCACGACGATAACATCGGTGTCGAGGCTCATTGCGCCGCCTCTGCGAGCATCAGGTCGACCTCCATGGAATGCACGCACGTGGCCTCGCCGATATCGCTCTTTTCTCCCTTGTGGAGCACGTTGACATTGGCCGCGCCCGGCTCGCGGTTCGGCCAACGCCCCTTGTAGATGATGCCCATTCCCGGCTGCGCGATGTCGCTCACATCGACCGTGACGGCAAGCGTGCCGGCCTCGTTGGAAAGCCGCACGACATCGCCGGACGCCACACCGAACGCATCCGCGTCACTCGGATGCAGATGCACGCTGATCGGACCGATCTGGCGGACGATGCCGTCATCGTTGGCATAACTGGAATTCATCTGCCACGCCGAAGCCGGCGACAGGATGCGCAGGCGGCCCTCCAGTGTCGCAGCATCGGCATGTGCTTCCGGCACGCGCGGCAACCCGTCGGCCTCGGCCGATGCGGACGCGATTTCGATCTTGCCGGACGGTGTCGGATAGCCGTCCGGATACTGCATGCGCGGGCTGTCGAAGAGGCGGACCGTGCCGGCTTCGGCAAGATCGGAGAAATCGCCGTCAAAAGGCGTCATGGCGAGGATGCGCTCGATCAGCGCCGCGTCCGTCTCGAACAGATCCGGTTCGACCAGGCCCATCCTCGCGGCGAGGCGCCGGAAAATCTCCTGGTTCGGCAGGGCTTCGTCGGGCGGATCCTGGATTTTGACCTGAGCAGACAAGGTGTGATGGAAATAGGCGGCAACGATGTCGTCGAATTCCAGAAACGTCGCAGCCGGCAGGACGATATCGGCAAAGGCGACCGTGTCGGTCGGAAAGATATCGCACGCGACCGAAAACAGATTTTCGCGCGCCATCGCCGCGCGCACCCGCGCCTGATCCGGCGACGAGGCGAGCGGGTTGCAATTCCACGTAAAGAAGGCGGAGGAGCGATCGGCATCCTCCAGTGTGCTGGCCAGGTCCATATGGCTGACCGTAGCGCCGCCACGGGCCAGATTCGGAAGCGTGATCGCATCCATGTCGATGCCCCGTGTCGCGGGGCCGTTCATGTAGCAAAAGCCCGTGCCCGGCCGGCCGATCTGGCCGGTCCCGGCGACCAGCGCCATGATTGACCGAAACGCATTGCCGCCGCGACGCGTGCGCTGCATGCCCTGACCAAGCCACACCATCGACGGGCCGTTCGCATAGGCGAGGCCCACCTCTTCGATCTCATCGGCGGTGAGCCCGGTCCGCGCGGCGGTGGTTTCGGGATCGGCCGCATCGATGGCCGCGTCAATTTCGTCGAACCCTTTGACATGGGCCTCGATG
>JANQQB010000305.1 GCA_028285165.1 Rhodobiaceae bacterium | reverse complement strand
CGGAGACCTGCCTGAGCCCGGTCAGGCGGCCCTGCTCGAAACCGCCTTGATGACGGCGGTCGACCACCGCCCGCAAGCGCCGAGCATCGCGATTGCGCGTATGGCGGCAACCTGCGGCATCGGCCTGAACGGCGCCATGGCCTCGGGCCTCAACACGCTCGGCGACGTGCATGGCGGCGCCGGCGAACAGGCCGTGGCGCTCTACACTGACCTTTTGGCGGCCCCTGGCGCGAGCGACGATCTCGCTTCAACGGTCGCGCAAGGAATCGACCGGTTTCTCGCAAGCGGCTCCGGCCACGTGCCGGGCTTCGGTCACCGGTTTCACCCGATCGACCCACGCGCGCCGCGGCTCATGCAGGTCGTCCGCGAGGCGGCTGCTGCGGGAACGGTGTCCGGCCGGTTCGCAGACGTGGCCGAAGCGATCGAGGCGGATCTGGAACGCCGCAAGGGGCGCCGGATCCCGATGAACATCGACGGAGCGACGGCCGTGATCTATGCCGAACTCGAGTTTCCGCCGCCGCTCGCCCGGGGTCTGTTCTGCCTGTCCCGGTCGGTCGGCCTCCTGGCGCATGCCTGGGAACAGACCGAACAGGGCGGGCGCAACAAGGGCCCGATCCCGCGCGACCGGATCTGGACCTATACCGGCCCGCCGCCGCGGGATGTGCCGGAGTGATCGCCAGCATGCACATGGTGCGCCGATGCCGGTCTGGCTGAACAACCGATAAGCTGGTCAGATGCCGAGGCGTTTTGTGATGCCTTCCAGAATCGTCTCGCGTTCGCGCGGCGTCACGGCCAGCGCATCGGCGATGTCACCGAGACAGTCGGCCTCGCGTTCTGCGAGGGTATGATCGGCGACGCTGACAAGAAAGGCGCCGGCCAGGATCTGCTCCTTCGACGCAACGCTTGTGTTGCGGGCCTGCGAAATCGTGACCAGCGCGGCCTTGCGGTCCTTGCTGATGCGCTGCGCGGCCTCGGATACCGGTTCAGCCTCCAGCGCTATGCCGGTCATGCGGCCGAACAAGTCGGCTACGAAGGCGAGCTCTCGATCGTCGATGCTGCCGTCGGCCGCTGCTTCAAGCAGCATGGCGGTCCACAACGCCTCGCGGGTGGCGTCGGCTTCGGCTTCGGGAAGCGCGGCGCGCTCTTTCAGGAGGTCGTCGGCCAATTGGTCCCGCCGGGCATCGATCTCGGACGGTGCGGTCTGTTGAATCAACTGGGGGTCCGGCAGCGTCTTGGCAATCCGGCGATACCGCCTGTATTCGCGCAGGGCAAAGAAACACGCAAACGAGATCGCGACAATGATGACCAGAGCAACAAGAAACGTCAGAGTTTTCATGGTGGCTGGACCGGGACTCCAGATATCGTCGGATAAATGCTTCGTCTGAATACGCGAAGTGGTCTTAACATCGGTGGCGAACACCGACGGTAAGCAGACCATTTTTCCTTACCGCGTCTGAAGCGGAAATGCCAATGCCGGGCGGCTTACGCTGCGGTCATATCGGAAAACAATCTGTTAGTGCGTCGGTTCGGCAACTGCTCGCGCAATCGTGAGCGATCCCGTTGGCGGTTTCGACATAAAAGCGGGCTATCCGGCGTCAACCGGAGGTTTTTCGCCCCACCCGCCCCGCGCCGTCTTCCGTCACGGAGAAACTGCCATGCTCGTCTTGCGCCTGATCATATTTGCCTTGCTGCTTGTTCCGGGCGCGGCGCTCGCCTGCGGCGTGGACAGCGATTGCCGGATCGGCGACCGGCATTATCGCATCGCGATGCCGGCCGGGCATACGGCCGGCGAGATGGTCGGCGCCATCATCTTTGCCCACGGCTATCGCGGCCGCGCCGACCGGGCGATCCGCAATCCGGGCCTGCGCGGCCTTGCGGACGAGCTTGGCGTGGCCCTGATCGCGGCCAAGTCCTCGGGCGACGACTGGGCCATTGCCAACGCTCCCTCTCCGAACAAGGTCGAGGGCGCCGACGAACTGGCCTATTTCGACGCCTTGGTCGAGGACGCGGCCCGCCGGTTCCCGATCGATCGGAACAAGCTGCTCGTCACCGGATTTTCCGCCGGCGGCATGATGGTGTGGACGCTGGCCTGCGAACGCGGCGATCTGTTCGCCGGTTTCGCGCCGTTGGCCGGTACGTTCTGGCGCCCGGTGCCGGAGGCCTGCGCCGGCGCTCCGGTCAATCTGTTCCATTATCACGGCACTCAGGACCGGATCGTTCCGCTCGGCGGGCGGCCGATCGCCGACACGCATCAGGGCGATGTCCGACGGGCCGTCGACATGCTGGCCCGGACCGGCGCCTACACGCCGCCGCGCTCGATCGAGGCCGGCGCCGATCTCGATTGCGTGCGCCGGGAAAGCGGCACTTCGGAAAATGGCGGTTCGAAGATCTTCGACTACTGCCTGTTCGAGGGCGGGCACGAATTCCGTTCCGCCTTTATCCGGCGTGCCTGGACCGAGCTGGAAGCGATCGGCGCGATGTGACTCGTCACTACAAATCGAGCTCGATGACGCCGTCCGGTTCGGCCGCCCGGGACTGACACAGGATAATCGTGTTTTCGCGCTGACTGCGCGATAGCACAAAATCGCGGTGTTCGACCGCGCCCGACAGCACGCCGCAATGGCAGACGCCGCACAATCCGTCCGAACATTTGACGTCCACATGCACGCCGTTTTGGTTGAGCATGTCAGCCGCCGTCCGGTCGGCCGGCACGCGTATCTCGCGGCCCGACCGGGCAAGTTTCAGCACGAAGGCATGGTTCTCGTAGTCGGGGATGTCTGGAACCGAAAAGTATTCCAGATGCCGCGCTTCTTCGGGGAATCCGGCCTTTTCGGCCGCGTCCATGACGGCCTGCATGTACGCATCCGGCCCACAGGTATAGACATGCCAGCCTTCGCGGTATCCGGCGAGCAGTCCGGCAAGGTCGGCCCGTGTGCCCTCGTCGGAGACATGCAGATGAACGCGGTCCGACCAGGGGGCAGCGTCAAGGTCATTGAGGAAGCCGGCGCGCGACCGCGTCGGTACCGAATAATGCATGACGAAAGACGCACCGATCGCATGCAGGCGGTGCGCCATGGCAATCATCGGCGTAATGCCTATCCCGCCGCCCATCAGAAGCGTGTGCGAAGCGGTCTCCTCGAGCGGAAAATGGTTGATCGGTCGCGACACGAAGACCCGCCGGCCTTCGGCAAAGATCCGGTGTAACAGGGCCGACCCGCCCTTGCCGGCATCTTCACGCAGAACCCCGATCTCGTAGCAGGACCGATCGGCCGGATCTCCGGACAGCGAATATTGCCTCAGGAATTCCGGCGCGACCACGATATCGAGATGCGCTCCGGCCTGCCATTCAGGCAGCGGTCCGCCATCCGGCGCGGCAAGGGTGTACTTCGTTACGTCGTCCGTCATCCGGTCGACCTTGGTGACCTTGACCCGGATGACCGGGGCCTCGCCGTCAATCCGGTAGGCGTGGGCGAGGTTCTCGGTCTCGCCGCGCGCCAGGCGGTGCCGGTATTCGTCCGCCGTGATGAGGGCCTGATAGGCCTCGATGCCTTTCTCCCGGTCCATGGGAAACGGAAACGGCCAGGGATGCGGCGCCAAATTCGCCGGATAGACCGCCAGGGTCTGATCCTCGTATTTCAGGTCCAGATCTTTCTGCAGATCCCTTGCATTGACTGGTTTTTCGGTCGGCCGATAACCGCCGTCGGCGGCGATTTCCAGGTCCCACCACCATTTCTTGACCAGGTTGAGCCCGCCGCGGCCGACCGCATCGTCGAGCCTGGCCAGAAACGGCGCGGCGACGGGCATGGTCATGGCCGCCCACCGGAACGGGCGCTCCGAAAACAGCCCTTCCAGGTTCCACGGACAGGTCTTCATGCAGCGCCCACACATCGCGCCGCCCTCGGTCGTGATCCGGTAGGTGGCGCATTTCTGGCTGTCGGACTTCCAGATCTCGTAGCCATTGAACATCAGCTTGGGCCCGGCCGTGATCGCGCCGGACGGACATTCGCGGGCGCACTTGTTGCACGCCTCGCAAAACGCCTGAAGGCCGAAATCGATCGGCTTGTCATGGGTCATCGGCATGTCGGTCGTAACCACGCCGGATTTCAGGCGCGGGCCCAGAAACGGGTTGAGGATCACCTCGCCGATGCGGCTCACTTCGCCGAGCCCGGACAACAGCAAGAGCGGCGGCTGCAGGACCTCGCCGTCAAGCACCGTGTGCGCCTTGGCCGAATAGCCCAGATTGCGGATGTGTTTGGCGATCACGCCGCCGAGCAGGGAAAACCGCAGATAGGCCCGCATCGACTGGGCGACCGAGATCCAGTCGTCGCCCGAGGCCCCTTCCATGGTCTCGTAGCCCTGGTCGATGATCATCGAAATCGCTTGGTCGTGCGGCGGGTCGATGGGATCGCCGAGCGCGTCGTGCGAGTACCAGGTCCAGTCGGGGCAGCGGGAGAGGCCGACCGCGTCGACCCCGAGGAAATAGCTCGCCGCCTTGATGGCGCCGGCGTTCTT
>JANQQB010000302.1 GCA_028285165.1 Rhodobiaceae bacterium | reverse complement strand
CCACCAAACACGGATGTTTCCGTGTTTGGCTCAATAGTGCGCAAATCGGAAACATCCGATTTGCGGTAGGGCGGTTTTGCAGGCTTGCTGGACGTCGTTGCGATCCCCTTGTGGTCATCAAGACCACGGGGGGAACCGCGCCTAGCCAGCGAGCCTGCAAAACCGGTCAAATGATTCTAGCTAACCCGAAACCGCTCTAACGACGGCACTACGGCCTATCGGGTAGCCGCAACGCATTACTCTTTATTCTTCGGTGTTGGATGGCCTCAGCAGAAATGCGCCTCTGATGCGCAAGGAACACCCGCAGAAAACTCCGCGCTGTGCTCTTACGGCACCGCAGCGATTGTCATAAACGCCGCAAAGATCACCATGTGAACGCCGCCCTGCAGGACCGTCGTGCGTCCTGTTGCAAGACTGAGCGTGCTGATGAACAAGGTCAGCACAAGAAGCACGATATGTTCGGGCTGCAAGCCGAGGGCCAACGGTTTGCCGAGCACCAGCGAGACGGCTGCGACGGTTGGGATGGTCAGACCGATTGTCGCCATCGCCGAACCGAGCGACAGGTTGAGGCTCGTCTGCAAGCGATTGGCGCGCGCCGCCCTGACGGCGGAAAGACCTTCCGGCAGAAGCACGACCGAGGCGATCACCACGCCGACAAAAGCCGCAGGCAGGCCGGCCTTCGCAACAGATTGTTCGATCACCGGCGAGAGCGTCTTGGCCAGAAGCACGACCGAGACAAGCGCAACGAGCAGCAGCGCGACGCTGACAAGCGTCATCGGCCCGCTCGGTTTCGCATGCACTGTGCCCGGATCCGCAACATCGAGAAAGAAGTCCCGATGTCGGACGGTCTGCACAAACAGGAACAGGCAGTAAAGGCTCAGAGAAACAATGCCGACGAAGATCAATTGCGCATCCGAATAAATCGGGCCCGGCACGGAGCGTGTATAATTCGGCAGGATCAGGGCCAGCGTGGCGAGTGTCCCGATCACGGCAAGACCCGCGCCGGTGCCCTGGATCTTGAAAGCCTGTTCGAAGTGGCGCACGCCACCGAGGAGCAGACACAGGCCGATAATGCCGTTCAGCACGATCATGATGGCCGCAAAGACAGTGTCACGGGCCACCGTCGCCCCGCCGTCCGGTGCGGACAGCATGATGGATACGATCAGCGCCACTTCGATAACGGTGACGGAGGCTGCCAGCACGAGGGATCCGAAGGGTTCTCCGACACGCAGCGCAACGACTTCGGCGTGATGCACCGCCGCAAAGACGGCCCCGCCCAGCAAGGCGGCCGCCAGCACCGTGATGCCGATCCCCTCCATGTCCAGCACGCCTGTTAACCGGGCCGCGAGAAAGATCGCTGCCAGGACCGGCAGAGCCCATGTCCAGAGCGGCAGGGTGCCGGCGGTCGATGCCGGCGTCATGCGATTCCGGCCAGGTTGACAAGGCACGGTTCGCTATCCCGTTCGAAGCGGTGCAGGAACCTGGAATGCCTCATGAGAGCCTTGGAAATCGAAGCGGTGGGAGCTGAAGGGCGGATGGACGAAGCCTCCGATCAGGCAGAACGAACGGATAGTCAGTGCAGATCGACCCACTCAGAATACATTCCGATGCCCGATTGCGTCTATCGCCTTGCGGACGGGCTTTCTGTTGCGCGTCATTTCCCGCCGGCAGGTTTTGGCGGCCTGCATCAACTCATCGGTTGGAAATAGACCGTTGCGACGCCTTTGTTCTCGGCCCGTCCATAGGCCGGGTCCATGCGTCTGATCTCGTCATAGGTCGCTTTCACCACGGCGTTTTTGAGGCATCGGCCGATTGGACTGTCCGGGGTCAGAACCATGCCGCTCCGCAAGGTGCGGCCGTCCCGGATGCCGCTCTTCTTGTCGCACCATTCATGAAAGACCAACGCCTCGGCATCGCATTCCAGGTAGATCGTCGCGGACTTGGTCAGGTGGGTCGGGAAGAACTCGGCACGCTTGGCCTTCTTGCGCTGGCTTTCATCAATGGCGGTGCAGGTCCCGTCGCTTTCCGGCGGTTCCGCCGGGATGTCGGCCCGCTGCAGGGAATCGGTTGTTTGGCATCCGGCGAGCAGGGCGAAGATGAGCAGAAGTGTCGGCACGGCTGATTTGGTCATCGAAGAACAATGCGGTTCACTGTTGCGGTCGGGGGCGCGAGAGAATCAGGCGCCGTTAGGGCGATCTTCGGTTAGCATTTGACGACGCTGGATTGAAGTATGGAGTAGGATTTCGCGTATAAGGCGTTCCGAATGCGCGGCATCGGTCGGAGGTCAGCTTATGTTCCAA
>JANQQB010000296.1 GCA_028285165.1 Rhodobiaceae bacterium | reverse complement strand
CCGCCAAACCCGCGGCTCGGCGACGCCTTCTGGAAGAAGCCGCGGGCATTTCCGGTCTGCATACCCGCCGGCATGAGGCCGAATTGCGCCTGCGGGCTGCCGAAGGCAACCTGGAACGCATTGAAGATGTGCTGCGCGAACTCGATGTCCAGATCGAGAGCCTGCGCCGCCAGTCCCGCCAGGCACGCCGCTACAAGACGCTGTCCGGCGAGATCCGCAAGCTGGAGGCCGCGATCCTGCACCTGCGCTGGCTTGCCGCCAGCGCGACCATGCGCGAGGCGAATGCCGCCCACGAGGCCGTGAGCGCGACCGTACAGGATGCCCAGGCGGCCCAGGCCACGGCGGCCAGAAACCAGGCAGTTGCCGCCCATGCCGTGCCTGGTCTGCGCGACGCGGCGGCCGTCGAATCCGCAAAACTGCAACGGCTGATCCGGGCTCGTGACGATCTCGATCGGGAAGAGAAACAACTGAAGGAGCGGGCCGCCGAACTCGATCGACGGCTGGAGCAATTGCAGCACGACAAGGCCCGTGAAAGCCAATTGCTCGTCGATGCCGAACGGGCGGTCGCAGCGCTCGACACGGAGGCCGGATCGCTGGGCGCGGAAAATGCGGAAGCGGAAACCGCCGTCAGCGAAAGCGGCGCCCGCACCGAGGCGGCGCAGGCCAGGCTGGAAAAATCCGAAACCGCCTTTCAGGCGCTCACCGACGAAGTGGCCGGCATTGCGGCGACCCGCCGCCAATTGGAAGCCGTGATCAGCGAGCATCGCCAGAAGACGGAAAAGCTCCAGGGTCAGATCGACGGCATTGTGCGCCAGCGCGGCGACCTTGAAGCCAAGCGGAATGCCCAGGCCGATCTGGATGCCGGACGCGAAGCGGTCGAACGCTCGGAGGCTGTGTTGCGCAAGGCCGAGGCCGAACTCGCCGAAGCCGAAGCCGCACGATCCGAGGCCGCCGCCCGCGAACAGGACGCACAGGCACCGGTCACTGCGCTCGAACAGGCGGTCGGGCGGGCCGAGGCGGAGGCCGAAACACTGGCCTCGGTCCTGTCGCTTGACGAAGCCGATCTCTGGCCGGCGATCGTCGATGCGGTCAAGGTCGCGCCGGGCTACGAACTCGCGCTTGCCGCCGCGCTCGGAGAAGATCTTGACGCGTCCGGCGATACGGCCGCACCGTCCCATTGGCGCGAACCCGGACCGCATGAATCCGACCATCCGCTTCCCGATGGTGTCGAGCCGCTCGCCGCCCTGGTCGACGGCCCACCGGTGCTCGAACGCCGGCTGCATCAGATCGGCGTCGTTGAGGCGGAGGACGGACCCGCAATACAGAAGCGTCTTGCGCCGGGACAACGCCTTGTGTCCGCCGCCGGGGATTTGTGGCGGTGGGACGGCTTTACGGTAACCGCGGACGCGCCGCGCCCGGCCGCCCAGCGTCTCGAGCAGAAAAACCGCTTCGAGGACCTGGACTGGGAATTGAAGGATTTGCGGACAAAGCTCGACGAGGCCCGCGCCGCCTTGGCCTCTGCCCGCACTGTCAGCCAGGAAGCCGGTACGACAGAAGCGGCCGCGCGTCAGGCCTTGCGCGATGCCGAACGTCAGGCCCGCGAAGCCCGCGATGCCCTGTCGAGGGGAGAGAAGGCGACCAGCGAATTCGCGAGCCGCCTGGGCGCGCTGACCGAGGCCGAAGCCCGACTTCAGGACAATCTCGACGAAAGTCGGTTCGCATTGAAGGAAGCCGAAACGGCCCTTGCCGATGCCGCGACCAGCGATCCGCTTGAGGAGCGTCTCGCAGCGGCCCGGGACGAGGCTGCACGGGATCGCCAGGCGCTCGCCGAAGCACGGGCGATCGCCGACCGCTTCGGCGCCCAGATCCGCGTGCGCAGCGACCGCCTGTCCGCCATCGACCGCGAAAAGAAATCCTGGGACGAGCGCACCGCCAATGCCCGCGCCCAGCTTGCCATCGTCGATGGACGGGTCGCTGAAACCGACCGCGAACGCGCCGCCTTGTCGGAACGGCCGGACGACATCACCAGCGCCCGCCGGGCGCTCCTGTCCCAGATTCAGGAGGCCGAGGGCCTGGTATCGGCCGCGACGGACCGGCTGTCGGAAGGCGAAAAGGCGCTTGCCGAAGCCGACCGCATCGCCAAGCAGGCATTGGAAGTCCTGTCGGGCACCCGGCAGGAGGAAGCGCGTGCCGAGGAACGAATCAGTGCCGCCAAGGCGCGGCAGGCCGACATCGCCCGGCATATCGAGGAATCGCTCGAATGCGCGCCCCATGAACTGGTGGAGCTGTCCGGCATCGACACCGAGGCGCCGTTACCGGACGAGGCCTCCCTGGAAACCCGTCTCGACCGCTATAAGCGCGAGCGCGAACGGCTCGGTGCGGTGAACCTGCGCGCCGAAGAAGAGATGTCGGAACTGGAGGAACGCCGCACGACGCTGACGACCGAGCGCGACGACCTCGTCGAGGCGATCCGCAAGTTCCGTCATGCGATCCATACCTTGAACAGCGAGGCGCGCAGCCGGTTGATGGAGGCCTTCGAAAAGGTCAATACCCAGTTCGCGACGCTGTTCCAGCGCCTGTTTGGTGGCGGACGGGCGGAACTGAAACTGATCGATTCGGACGACCCGCTCGATGCGGGCCTCGAAATCTACGCCTGTCCGCCGGGCAAGAAGACCCAGGTCATGACGCTTCTGTCGGGCGGCGAACAGGCCTTGACGGCGATGTCGCTGATCTTTGCCGTGTTCCTGACGAACCCCGCGCCGATCTGTGTGCTCGACGAGGTCGATGCCCCGCTCGACGATGCCAATGTGGAGCGCTTCTGCACCTTGCTGGATGAAATGCGCAAGGCGACCGACACGAGATTCGTATGTGTCACGCACAACCCGATCACCATGGCGCGCATGGACCGCTTGTTCGGCGTGACCATGGCTGAACGCGGCGTTTCTCAACTGGTTTCCGTCGACCTGCGCACCGCTGAAAGCTATCGACAAGCGGGATGACCGATTGGCGCCGTTGGCACCAAACCGTGCACCGCGTTCGTCGCGTGAATGTCGCAGATGCGGTAAGTCTATGAAAATTAAGGAAATAATCCACTGTTTGCTGCAGTGAACAATCCTTGACAGGCCCTACACCCCTGACTAATGTGCGCGCGGATTTGAGGGGCTACCAGGCGGCCTACGCGCTGGTCTCAGGCTATGCGATGCCGCTGCACCAGGGCATTGCCATGCCGCAAGACAAAGAAACGCCGAAAGATCGGAACGGGTCGGAAGGTGTGGATGATGACCAGCTTGCCAGCCGTCTCGATGCCCTAGGCCGGGATTTGGGTGCCCATGCATCTGGTTCCGGGACGAACCGAGCGAATGCGAATGCTCCCAGCACGGGGTACGGGCAGGCGCTTCGGATGAGTACGGACTTCGTTGCCGGCGTCGCCGTCGGCGCTGCCCTTGGATGGGGCATAGATGCGGTCCTGGGGACCTCGCCCTGGGGTCTGATCGTGTTTCTGCTGCTTGGATTTGCAGCAGGTATCTTGAATGTCTTGCGGACCGCCGGCCTCGTTGCCGAGGCCGGGACCCGGGAGACACCGTCGCAAGAAAGGCGTGCGCCGCCCCGGCGGCACGACCGATAATCAGGACGCGGAGACCCGACGCGTGGCGAACGACCCCATCAAGCAATTCGAGATCTCCAAGCTCGTCCCGCTGGAAATCGGCGGACTGGACGTCTCCTTCACCAATTCGTCGCTGTTCATGGTGGCGACCGTTGCCGCGGCGTCCAGCCTTCTGATCCTGTCGACGAGCGGGCGCGGCCTGGTGCCGACACGCTGGCAATCCGTTGCCGAAATGTCCTACGAATTCGTCGCGAGCACGTTGCGCAGTTCGGCCGGAAACGAGGGCATGCGCTTCTTTCCGATGGTGTTCTCGCTCTTCATGTTCGTGCTGATCGCCAATCTGCTCGGCATGTTTCCCTACTTCTTCACCGTGACGAGCCACATCATCGTGACCTTCGCCCTGGCCATGCTGGTCATCGGGACGGTGGTGCTCTACGGATTTTATCGGCATGGCCCGAAGTTTCTCGGGCTGTTCGTGCCCCATGGCGTACCTGCGCCGCTGATACCGCTGGTGACGGCGATCGAGGTGATCTCCTTCCTGTCCCGCCCGATCAGCCTGGCCGTCCGGCTGTTCGCCAACATGCTGGCCGGTCACATTACGCTGAAGGTGTTCACCGGTTTCATCGTCAGTCTGAGCGCGCTGGGCTTCGGCGGCGTGCTGACCTCGATCCTGCCCCTGGTCATGGCCGTGGCGATCACTGCGCTTGAGTTTCTCGTCGCCTTCCTGCAGGCCTATGTCTTCACGGTCCTCACCTGCATGTACCTCAACGACGCCCTGCATCCGAACCACTGAGTCGGATCGGCGCGTTCCCACCAATCATCGTCATTCGCGAAACACTCATCCAAGGAGCAAAGAGTATGGAAGCGGAAGCAGCAAAGTTTATCGGTGCGGGCATTGCCTGCCTCGGCATGGGCGGCGCCGGCATCGGCCTCGGCAACATTTTCGGCAGTTACCTTGCCGGTGCCCTGCGCAATCCGTCTGCGGCTGACGGCCAGTTCGGCCGCCTGATCTTCGGCTTTGCCGTGACGGAAGCACTCGGCATCTTCTCGCTGCTGGTCGCTCTGATCCTGCTGTTCACCTAAGTCTGTTGCGGGACGGGTCGGTTTTGTCCGGCCCGGCATGCAGGACAGGGACCGAGCGCGTTGGCGTTCACACGCCCGCTTGTCGGGCGTCGCGTCGTGACCTTCGACAGGCAAGCTGCCTGACTATTGTGGGTCGACGGTCCGCTATCAGGCAAGACGGAGGCCGTCATGGCCAGCGAAACCAATACCGAAACGGGCGTGCCGGCCGGCGAGGCCGGGGGCGGAGCATTTCCGCCGTTCGACACGACCACGTTTCCCTCGCAACTGCTCTGGTTGGCGATCACGTTCGGCATCTTCTACTACCTGATGTCGAAGGTGGCGTTGCCGCGCATTGCCAGCGTGCTGGAAGATCGTCGCGATCGCATCGAAGGCGACCTTGCCGAGGCACAGCGGCTGAAACGCGAGACAGACGAAGCCATCGCGAGCTATGAACAGGCACTTGCCGAGGCCCGCCAGAAGGCGCACGGCATCGCCCAGGAAACCCGCGACAAGCTGCACCGGTCGGTCGAAGACAAACGCGTGAAAGCGGAGACCGACCTGGCCGGACGGCTCGAAGAAGCTGAAGGCCGGATCGCGACGATCAAGGCGGCGGCGCTCGATCAGGTCAGCGGGATCGCGTCGGAAACGGCCGAGGTCGTGGTCGACACGCTGGTCGGCAATGTGGCGTCCAAGGACGAGATCGCCGGCGCCGTTCAGGAAACGATGAAGGGATAGCGCCATGGATGCTTCGTTTTGGGCGCTGATTGCGCTGATCCTGTTCTTCGCTCTGCTCGCCTACCTGAAAGTGCCGGGCATGGTGACCCGGAACCTCGACAGCCGTGCCGACAAGATCCGCGATGAGCTGAACGAGGCCCGTCGCCTGCGCGAAGAGGCGCAATCGTTGCTTGCCGATTATCAGCGCAAGCGTCGCGAAGCCGAAAGCGAGGCCGAGGCGATCGTTGCCGAAGCCAAGGAAGACGCCGAGCGGCTGACGGCGGAAACCAATGCCGCGCTCGAAGACATGATCGCGCGCCGGACGAAGGCGGCGGAAACCAAGATCGCCCAGGCCGAAACCCAGGCGATCGCGGAAGTTCGGGCCCGCGCCGCGGACGTTGCCGTCAGTGCAGCCGAAAAAGTCCTCGCCGCAAAGGTGACCGGATCAGTGTCGGAAACGTTGCTGACGAAGAGCATCGAAGAAGTTCGGACCCGCCTGAACTGATCGTCCATCCTCTGCTGCATCAAACCACGGTCGCCTTCGGCGGCCGTTTTTTGTTGTCAGGATCGTTCGATCAGCATGGCAACCGGTCGAAAGCTGGTGCGGTGTATGGCGCATGGTCCAAGGCGGTCGAGCGCTTCCAGATGCACCTTTGTGCCATACCCCATATGGCGGCCGAAACCGTAACCGGGATACCAGCCGTCCAGCCGCTTCATCAGGCGGTCGCGCGTCACTTTTGCAACGATGGACGCTGCTGCCACGGACAGGGAACGAGCATCGCCCTTGACCGCGCTCGACCCGGGACAGGGCAGGCCGGGGGGGACGTCCCGCCCGTCGACCAGCACGCAGGCCGGCTCGATTGCAAGTCCGCGAACCGCATGAGTCATGGCTAACAGTGTTGCCTGGCGGATGTTGATCGCATCGATCCGGCGCGCCGACGCCATGGCGACCGACACGCTGGCCGTCCGGCAGATGGCGTCGAACAGTTTCTCCCGCGCAGCAGCACTGAGCGTTTTCGAATCAGCAAGGCCACGCGGCACGGCCTGCCGGTCGAGAATGACCGCTGCCGTGACCACCGGTCCGGCGAGCGGTCCGCGCCCGGCCTCGTCGACGCCGGCAACCGGCCTTCCATAAGCGGGTGCGAGTGCATCTTCGAGTTCGAAGGTCGCACCGTTTCTTTGCCCGACGGGCTGCGCGCGCTGCGTCGTGCCGGTTTCCGGCATGCTGCCTCCTTGTAAAAACCAGGGCGATCATACCGGATTCGGTCGCTTGATGTTTGCTTCGCACCCGTTACAGGCAAGGCGGCGGTGCTCAGAAGAGATCGAGCTGCACGACCCCGGAACGCGGCCGGCGGAACAGATCCGTGCGCAGGTTGAACTCCCGCTTCTTCAGGCCGAGCCGTTTGCTCGCCAGTTCGAAGCGTTTCGCGATGGCGTCCGCATAGGGCCCCTGTCCACGCATGCGTTCATACCACTTGGCATCGTAATCCTTGCCGCCGCGCATGCTGCGCAACAACAGGAGCACATGCCGGTATCGGTCCGGGTAATGGCGCAAAAGCCATTCCTTGAACAGACCGCTGACCTCGAGCGGCAGGCGCAGGACAATGTAGCTTGCCGACACGGCGCCGGAATTGCGCGCGGCCTCAAGGATTGCTTCCAGTTCATGATCGTTGACGGCCGGTATCATCGGCGCGGCCATCACGCCCGTCGGAATGCCGGCATCGCTCAACATGCGGATCGCTTCAAGTCGCTTGCCCGGCGTCGACGCCCGCGGCTCCAGCTTGCGGGCGAGGACGCGTCCGAGCGTCGTCACCGACAGTCCGACCTTCACCAGCCCCATGCCGGCCATTTCGGAGAGAATGTCGATATCGCGCGTCACCAGCGCCGATTTGGTAACAATGGACACCGGATGCCGTGCGTCCTTGAGCACTTCCAGGACCTCCCGCATCACCATCCATTCCCGCTCGATCGGCTGATAGGGATCGGTATTGGTGCCGATGGCGATGGTTTTGGGTTCGTAGCGCGGATGCGCAAGCGTGCGTTCCAGAATCTTGGCGGCATCCTTCTTGACGAACAGCTTCGTCTCGAAATCAACCCCCGGCGACAGGCCGTGATAGGCATGCGTCGGCCGGGCAAAACAATAGACGCAGCCGTGTTCGCATCCCCGATAGGGATTGATCGACCGCTCGAACGGTACATCCGGAGACTTGTTGCCCGTGATGATTTTTTTCGGTTGTTCGACCGTCACGCTTGTCTTCGGCGGTGTTTGCTGCTCAAGCGTCGACCAGCCGTCGTCGACCAGAAACCGCTGTTCCGATTCGAACCGCCCCGATCGATTGGACCGCGCACCGCGGCCCCTCAGCGTCTCGGGATGCACTGTCGCTTCCGAAGTCTGGCTTCGCATGGCACGCCTCGTTGTTCCTGTTTTGATCTGTTCTCAGGATATCGGGCAAAAGTGAACAGAACAAGAACATTTCAGGTGCCTGATGACACGCACTGTCACCGGCCATGCTCGGTCGGGTCAGGCGTTTGCGGCTCCGCGGCGCAGGTGTTCGTCGAGCCGCGGCATGATTTCCACGAAGTTGCAGGGTTTGTGCCGATAGTCGAGCTGGCCCTTCAGGATGCCGTCCCAGGCGTCCTTGCAGGCGCCGGGCGAGCCGGGCAGCACGAAGATGAAGGTGGCGTTGGTCACGCCGCCTGTCGCGCGGGACTGGATGGTCGAGGTGCCGATCTTGTCGTAGGAGATCCGGTGAAACACTTCGGAAAAGCCGTCCATGCGCTTTTCGAACAGCGGTTCCAGGGCTTCCGGGGTCACATCGCGGCCGGTAAAGCCGGTCCCGCCCGTGGTGATCACGACGTCGATGTCCGGGTTTTTTGTCCAGGACTGTACCGTGTCGCGGATCCGGGAAACGTCGTCGGTGACGATGGCGCGATCCACGAGGCGGTGGCCGGCCTCCTCGATGCGCGCCGCAAGCGTTGCGCCCGATTTGTCATCGTCAAGCGAGCGTGTGTCGGAGACGGTAAGCACGGCTATGCCGACGGGAATGAAGGCGCGGTCGCTGTCTGACGGCATCGGAACATGTCCTGTCTGTGAACGGTGTGGTTTCCAGATATCGTTGATGCGCGCACCCGCGCAAGCCTCACGACAGCGACAATCGGCCGTCGCCGGTCAGGATGCGTTTCACGTCGGGCAGGAAATCGGACCCTGATGCGCCATGCAGGACAAGGCCGGGCAGCATCCGAAGCGGCGCTCGGGAATCGCGGCGGCCCGACACGAGGACCCGCGTGGCCGCCTGGTCGCTGCGTGGATGCACCGGCAGGATCGTCAATCCGCCGAGACCCGGGCCGATCGTCTGGAGGATCAGGGGCAAGCGCGGCGGCGAAACGATCAGGGTGAGGCGGCCTTTCGGGCGCAGCATCCAGAGTGCCGTCTCGAACCAGGCCCGCAATGTGGCGTCATCCGCCATGTGCGCTCGTGCCTTTTGCCGGTCCGGCGAGGGACGGCTGTGCGCCCCGTCGTGGAACGGCGGATTGGTCAGCACCACGTCGGCGGATTGGGGCTGCAGGCCGGTGGAGCGGCGGGCCGCACCGGACAGCGTTACATCGGCTTCGATCACGCAGGGCACGTTCGGCATGTCCTGGGGCGTGGCCCCGCCGATGCGGACGGCATTGCGCCCGGCGTTTTTTGTCGCCAGCCGCAGCGCGTCCGGGTCGATATCGACAAGCGTTACGCTGAGCCCGGGCTGGTGCGCAAGGGCAACGAGGCCGGCGACGCCGACGCCGCTTCCCAGGTCGAACAGCGTGCCGCTCTTATTTTCAGGCAGGCTCGCCCCGAGAAGCACCGCGTCGATGCCGGAGCGGTGGCCGCCGGAAAGCGGCTGATCGATAAGCAGGCGTCCGCCGAGAAACCGGTCCGACGAAAGCCCTGCGTCGGCATCGGATGACCGCGTGACGGTGTCGGCATCAGGTGCGCGGGGTGGACAGTTCATGATTGAGGCCGGCGTCTTTCAGGAGTTGCCGGGCGCGCGGCATGGCGTCGCGGTCGACGAGAATGCGCCGCGGGATCACGCCGATCGACCCTTCCACGATGCTCATGTTCTGGTCGAGCACGAGGTGATCGATATTGCCTTCGCTCAACAACGCCTCGACAAAGGAGATGAGCACCATGTCATTGGTTTTCAAAAGCTCTTCCATAGGCAACCGGATTGCTCTGACGTTCGGACCCGACCGTACACTAAAGCATACCTTGTTGTCGGCAATTGCAATCTGCCGCACACCATTGTGTCTTGCCGAGCGGCGTTCGGGCCCATAATGTGGCGCTTCTTGCCGAAGGCGCGTCGCAGGGTCTGGCCCGACATGCCGGGCGGTGGTAACCGGACCGAAATCCGCCGCAGGGTGTTGTGGTGGCGTGGGGAGGACTTCTTGGGCGTCGTAGTTCCACTCTCAGAGACAAAAGAGACCGGGTCCGGCATCGCGGATCTGGTGGAGCTGGTTGCTGCGGACATGGAACGTGTCAACCAGTTGATCCTGTCGAAGGCGGGATCCGATGTCGACATGATCCCCGCGATCGCCAGCCATCTGATCGATTCCGGCGGCAAGCGATTGCGGCCCATGCTGACGCTCGCCGCGGCCGGCTCCTACGGCTATGACGGCGATGGTCATGTCAGCCTGGCAGCCAGCGTCGAGTTCATGCACACGGCTACGTTGCTGCACGACGATGTCGTTGATGAAAGCGATATGCGCCGGGGCAAGGCGTCGGCACGGATGGTCTGGGGCAACCAGGCGAGCGTGCTCGTCGGAGACTACCTGCTCGGCCAGGCCTTCAAGATGATGGTCGAAGTCGGCTCGCTCGATTGTCTGCGTATCCTGTCCAATGCGGCGTCGATCATCGCCGAGGGCGAGGTCATGCAATTGAGCACGGCCAAAAACGTCGAGACAACCGAGGACGAATACCTCGCCGTCATTCGCGCCAAGACGGCTGCCCTGTTTTCCGCGGCCGGCGAGGTCGGGCCGATCATTGCCGGGGCGGGCAAGGCCGACCAGGCGGCCTTCCGTTCCTATGGCACCAATCTTGGTCTCGCGTTCCAGTTGATTGACGACGCGCTCGATTACGGCGGCAACAGCCAGAGCCTTGGCAAGAGTGTCGGCGACGATTTCCGCGAAGGCAAGGTCACCTTACCGGTCGTGCTCGCCTATCGTCGGGGTTCGTCCGACAATCGCGCCTTCTGGAAACGCTGTCTGGAAACGGGGGAGATTTTGGACGCCGATCTGCAAACCGCGATCGGGCTGATGCGCGAGCACCGAGCCATAGAGGACACGGTCGAGCGGGCGCGCCATTACGGGGCGATTGCGCGCGATGCGTTGGCCCCGATCAAGGCGACGCCGCAAAAGCAGGCACTGCTCGACCTCGTCGATTTCTGTATCCGTCGCGCCTACTGACCGACAACCGATTGTTCAGCTGAAGCGGGTTCCGATTGGCCGGTCGCGTCCGGCGACAGGGGACGGTCCTCTATCCGGCAGGCGCGCACCCACCAGTCCGGCTCCTGGCCCCGGATCTCACCAGCCGCCGCCTCGGCCGCCGCATCGTCGTCGTAGAGCGCGAAACAGGTGGCCCCCGACCCGCTCATGCGGGCAAGTCGGCACCCGCCCGTCGCGGACAACACGCTCAGGACCGTCCCGATTTCCGGCGTGATTGCCAAAGCGGGCGCTTCCAGATCGTTGCGACAGCCGGCAAGATACTCAATCAGCGTATCTGCCGACGATGTCGCCGGCACCTGCGCCGGCAGGCCGATATTCTTGCGGCGCTGAAGGCGTCGGAAGACACCGGGCGTAGGAACCGAAACCCCGGGATTGACGAGAACCGCGGGAAGCGAGGGAAACGGTTCGATCGGATCGATGCGTTCGCCGATTCCGCGCACCCGCGCGGCCCGTCCTGCAATACACATGGGGATGTCAGCGCCGAGCGGCAGCGCATCGCGGGCCAGTGCCTCGGCGGTGCGATCGAGCTTCCAGGCAAGGTTCAGGCCGCGCAACGCGGCGGCGGCATCCGCCGACCCGCCACCGATGCCGGAAGCGATCGGCAGGTTCTTTTCAAGCACGATGCGCTGCGCCGGCAGCGGTGTCCGCCCCGCCCAGTAGCGGTCCGTAAGCAGGGATTTCGCCTGGATGACGAGGTTGTCCGGGGCGGGGCTCAGATCCGTCGCAAACGGCCCGGTTAGCAGGAAGTCCGATGCGTCGCTCCGTTCGATCGTCAGCCTGTCGCCGATCGAAGCAAAGCCGATAAGGGTATCGAGCCGATGATATCCGTCCGGCCGTTGGCCGACGACATGCAGCGCCAGATTGATCTTTGCCGGCGCGAACTCGACGATCATTGCGAGGTCGTGGCGGGCTCCGTGCCGTCGGCTGCTTCGGCCTTTTCCGTCGTCGCTTCCTCAAGGCCGACCTGCAGCTTGCGCAGGATTTTTTTCAGTTCATCCGGTTCCGGATCCATATCGCGGGCATGGCTCCACTGGAAACTGGCCTCGAGCTTGCGCCCGACTTTCCAGTAGGCATCGCCGAGGTGGTCGTTGATCACCGGATCGTCGGGTTTCAGTTCGACAGCGCGTTCCAGTTCCCGCACCGCCTTGTCATATTGACCCAGGCGATAATAGACCCAGCCCAGGCTGTCGACGATGTAGCCATCCGTCGGGCGTTTCTGAACGGCGGTCTGCAGCATTTTAAGGGCCCGGTCGAGGTTCATGCCCATGTCGACCCACGAATAGCCCAGGTAATTGAGCACGAACGGCTCGTCCGGTTCCAGTTCGAGCGCTTTCAGGAAATCCGCTTCCGCCTTCGGCCATTGTTTGGTGCGTTCGTAGGTAATGCCGCGCGCATAGTAGAGCCACCAGTCGCCGCGTCTCGGTTCCTTGATGGTCTGAATTCCCAGCGAGTAGATGACGCTGGCTTCGCTGAACTTCTTGTGCTGGCGCAGCACGCTGCCGAGCGCCTTGACGGCTTCCAGATCGGCCGGATTGGCGTCCACCAGCGCCCTGAGGTGTTCGCGAGCCTCGTCGAGCTTGCCGAGCTGATTGTAGTTCAGGCCCACCTGGATCTCGGCATTGCGTTTCATCGGCGAGTCCGCATCGATGCCGCCGAATACCTCAATCGCCTGTTCGTGTTTTTTCAATTGCTCATAGAGTGAACCCAGCGAGATCCGGGCCAGATCGGAGTCCGGGTGCAGATAGAGCGACAATTGCAGATAGATTGCCGCCAGTTCGTCCGCACCGCCGCGATCGCTGCCGATCGCCGATCCGATGCCATAAAGCACTTCGGAGGCACCTTCCTGGGCAGTCTTGACCAGTGGTGCCGGTGTCAGGCCCTCATCGAGCCCTTTCATGGCCTGCATGATTAACGGCTGGTTGGGCACCTGTTCGGCATAGCCGCTCAACACCGTCTTGGCCTTTTCCATTTCGCCGTTGCGCGCCAGGCTGCGGGCATAGGCCTCGACGATGCGGATCGCACCGCTGTCGAGTTCATAGGCGGCGGCAAGGCGCCGATTGGCTTCGTCCTTGCGTCCCGCGAGTTCCGCGATCATGCCGCCGTGGAAGGTCTGGAAGATCCGGTACCATTCCGGACCTTTCAGGCTGTCGATCATTGCCAATGCTTCATCGGGCTTTTTGGCGCCGAGTTTCGCCCAGGCGGCCAGAAGACTGGCCGTGAGTTCGGAGGAGGCGGCATCCAATGCCCGGTTGAACTGGCCGGTCGCACCGGCAAAAGAGCGTTCCTTGATAGCCTGGATGCCCAGCGCGAGACGGGCGAAGCGGTTTTCCCGATCGGCCTCCAGCAGCTTTTCGGCAAAGGCCAGCGCCTTGTCCATTTCACCGCCGGCAAGGCTCAGCGAGAAGGCCTGTTCCAGGAGGTGCAGGTTGTCGGGATCGGATTCCAGCGCCTTTTGGAAGAACACCGACGCGTTCGACAGGTCCCGGTTGGATTGTGCGACCCGGGCCGCCAGATAGCTTCCTGAAAAGGACTTGACGTAGTCTGCCGGTTTTTCCTGCGTGGTCGCCAGAGCCTGGTGCGGGGCCACAAGCAGGCCGGATCCGACGCCGGCTGAGAAAATGAGAGCCGCCGCGATGAAACGGGCGGATGCGATCGGCAGACGTGTCACGGAAAACCTCTCCTCGGTCGGGCGGCCTTTCACGGCGGCCTTGGCCAATGGCGGCCGGCGACGGGGATTGCAAAACGGCATCTTGTTACTATTGGCGGTTTTGATGGCCAGCTTCAAGGGTACGCGCCGCATTCTGCCGCCGAATTGGTACGAATTTTGCGGTTTTCCCGCCCATTGCTTCCATTCGTCACTGGTTGCGGGCATGGCGCGGCATTTTCTCCCCGCACCAGGTCACGGCGCCGGACGCGAAAACCCCGGAAAACCGAAGCCTTAGGTCAAGATTCACAGGCCCGGGTAAAAACTTTGTGCAATTGCGAAGAAGACTCACTAAAAGTCGCCCATCCAGACTCCTCTCATCGGATCAGCAGCATGTCGAAATGGGTTTATTCTTTTGGTGGCGGCGCCTCCGAGGGAACCGCGCAGATGCGCAATCTCCTGGGCGGCAAGGGAGCGAACCTTGCCGAGATGGCCAGTCTCGGTCTTCCGGTGCCACCGGGATTCACCCTGACGACGGATGTGTGCACGGCCTTTTACGCCGGCGGCGAGACCTATCCGGACGGCCTCAAGGCACAGGTCGAAGCGGCCCTGCAGGCTGTTGAGCGCCAGACCGGCAAAAGCTTCGGCGACAAGGCCAATCCGTTGCTGGTTTCGGTGCGTTCCGGGGCGCGTGTGTCGATGCCCGGCATGATGGACACGGTCCTCAATCTCGGCCTCAACGACGAAACCGTTGAAGCGCTGGCCGAACAGGCGGGCGACCGGCGGTTTGCCTACGATTCCTACCGCCGGTTCATCCAGATGTACGGCGATGTCGTGCTCGGTCTCGACCATCACGACTTCGAGGACATTCTGGACGACGCCAAGCAGGCCGGAGACCACGTGCTCGACACCGACCTGACGGCCGAGGACTGGCAGCGTGTAATCGAACGCTACAAGGCACTCGTGGCCCAGGAATTGGGCACACCGTTTC
>JANQQB010000278.1 GCA_028285165.1 Rhodobiaceae bacterium | reverse complement strand
TGTTTCCGATTTGCTAAGCGAAGAACAACGGCGAAACATCGCCGTTGTGATCGCTCTGCGCGACGCGCCTTGCCAGCGGACCGGGAGTAATCATCAAATGGGTCAAAAATCATCACCGTTGGTATTATTTGTTTTGACTACTCAGGCGCCCGCCTTACCTCCGATGAAATGAAATACGCCGGCGGGAGAAAAAACGCCGGCTTTGGGAGGAGGCGAGTTTATGAAGACACCTGTTCTTCAGATGAAGGGCATTTGTAAGTCTTTCGGAGGCTTACGCGCCCTGATCGATGTTGATCTTGAGCTTTATGACAATGAAATATTGGCGATCGTTGGTGACAATGGTGCCGGTAAGTCAACGCTCATTAAGGTGCTCACAGGGGTTTACCAAGCCGACGAGGGCACCACGCTGCTTAATGGGAAGCCCGCAAACATTAAAAACCGACAAGACTCCCTGGCGGCTGGCATTGCCACTGTCTATCAGAACCTAGGCCTCGTAGACTCGCTAGCCGCAGCCCCAAATATCTTCCTCGGAGATGAGCCGAAGAAAAGGATACTTGGCTTACCTTTCATTGATAATAAGAAGATGCGCATCGACGCGAACCGCATTTTACGCGAACAGGTAGGCGTCGAGCTTCCGAACCCCAATGAGCCGATCCGCGACTACTCCGGTGGTCAACGGCAGGCTGTCGCAATTGCCCGCGCCGTCCGAGCAAATGACATCCATGTTTTGGTCATGGACGAACCTACTGCGGCTCTTGGCCCGGAGGAAACGCGCCATACACTAGAGTTGATCAGAACCGTCCGCAGTCGCGGCACGCCAATCATACTCATAAGCCACAACCTGGACCACGTCTTCAGTGTAGCCGACCGCGTGCAGGTTATGCGCGGCGGAAAGAACGCCGGCGTCGTCGACGTTGCCAAGTCCACCAAGCAAGATGTGCTGGGTCTGATCGTTGGCTCTGAGTTGATGGAGGCATTGTAATGTCATGGCAAACGTTGAGATGAACTCAGTCAACAAACCGGCAGCATTACGGTCCGGGGCGAGTAAAAACCTCGGCCGGACGATGGAGCTTCCTTGGGTCCAACGCTACATCAATGTGGCTGGTCCCGTTGTAATGATCATAGCGCTCAGCATTGCAATGCTGATCTTTGAGCCGCGCTTCTTCGAACTCGGTAATCTCATGATCGTTCTGCAGGATGCGGCGATCTACATGGTACTCGGCATGGCGATGACGCTTGTTATCACCGGCAAAGGTATCGACCTGTCTATCGGTGCAGTCGCAGCGCTGTCTGGCTTGATCATGGCGATGTTGATCAAGGATCATGGCGTCAACGTCTATGTCGCAATGATCGCAGCTATGCTCGTTGGCACGACTTGCGGCATCGCAAATGGACTGGTTATCACAAAGTTACGGGTACCGGACCTTATGGCCACATTGGCGATGGACGTCATCTATCGTGGTCTGGGGCTTGTGCTGGCGGCGGGAACCGTCCTCGCTCGTTTTCCCGAGCCACTGCCCACTCTCGGGCGCGGTCATGTATTTGGGTTCTTTCCGGTCGCGGCGATTGTCGGTCTTGCCGCGCTGGCGATAGGCTACGTGCTTTACCATCACACTCGGTTAGGCCGTTATGCCATTGCTATTGGCGGCAACCGCGAGGCTGCACAGCTGACCGGCATCGACGTGGATAAGCAGAAAATTTATCTCTATGCACTGATGGGCCTGTGTGCCGCAATTGCCGGTATCTTGCTGACGGGACGCCTGAATGCGATTCAGTCCACCGCGGCTGTCGGCTTTACACTGCACACAATCGCAGCGGTTATCGTCGGAGGAACCGTGCTCTTCGGCGGACGTGGCACGATGTTTGGCACCTTGGTGGGCGTGCTGCTCCTTGCCATGGTCACCAACGCCTTGGTGCTGTTGCGTTTCCAGTTCTTCTGGCAGCTGGTCGCGGCAGGCGTCATCATTATCTCATCCATCGCATTCTACGCCTATCTGCGGCGGCGCAACAATCCGGACGCACGTTTTGACGAATAGTTCGCAGTTATTGGGCGCGCCGCAGGAGGGTGGCGCGCCTCAACCGGTTCACACTAAGGGAGGAAGGACTATGTTAAACAAGAAAAACACGCTTGCGACATCACTCGCCGCATTGTTGACGCTAAGCGGTGTCGCCCTGGCACAAGAGCTGCCGCTCAAGCCGCTCGCCGACGATGATGAACGTTATTACTGGTGGTATCATCAGGTGCAAACCGATGAAGTGCTCGCCAACATGCAAAAGATTGTCGGCGCACCTGCAACGCAGATGGAAAACCCACCATCCGAGCCGGTGAAAATCGCCGTCATCTATCCGAGCTTAGACGTCTCCGATTTCTGGCTCCGCTCTTACCTGGCTATGGAGGCCCGATTGAATGAAATGGGCCTGCCTTTCGAGGCAACACAGTTTGCCACGAACATGGGCGACAATTTGCTTCTGTCGACCTACTCGGAACAGGTCGCACGTTCCGATGACTTCGAATATGTCGTCTTCGGTCCGTCCGAACTGCAAGCGCAGCAGGAGGATATCCGGCTGATTATGGACTCCGGAAAAAAGGTGATGATCCTCAACTTCGATACACCTTTGCAGGATTGGGGTGATGACCAACCGTTGATGTACAGCACGTTCTCGCATCTGTTTGGCGCGCTGAATATCTGCAAATGGGTAGTTGAAAACCTCGGCACCGAGGGTACCTACGCGATGATCCGCGGCATCCCAGGCGGCGTGGATGACCAGCGCTCCGGCGGGTTCCGGGATTGCATCGAGGAGAATTCAAACTGGAAGTTGGCGTACGAGCATTACGGACAGTTCCAGCGCGAGGGCGGCTTTGCGGGCACCCAGCAAATCCTCTCCGGCTATCCGGAAGTTACCTACATTCATAACGCCAACACTGCGATGGCGATGGGTGCGATCTCTGCAATTCAAGCGGCAAATGCACAAGACCGTGTGCAAACCTCCGCGTGGGGTGGCACCGGGGATGAGATCGAAGCGCTACGCGAAGGGGAATTGATGGCAACGCCGATGCGTATGAGCGACGACGTTGGCGTGTCTCTTGCTGAGGCAATCCGCGCAGATCTTGAAGGCCGTCAAGATGAGATCCCGTTGGTGTTCTTAGGTCGTATCGACATTGTTGCGTCAGACTCCGGACCAGAGGTCGTTGATGCCTTTGAAAAAGAGGCATTCCGCTACACTGGAATCGGCACACTGGAACGCTAGACCATTGTCTAAGAGTTTAGGGCACCAACATTAGTTGGTGTCCTTTTCTTTCTTTGCCCTTGAATCCCGCTCAACATCGTTGTGATCAGCATCAGGCTCACCAATGCCCTGTGCAGCGATGTGCATCGTATAGCAGCGCCAGCTCCTTCGTGTATGGCAGTCCCCTCAAGGAGTTATATCAACGGTGATGAACGGGAGCATTGGGCCAGAAAAGATGGGGTCCGGGCTTCTGGAACCGGTACTTTGGCGCCATCGTCGGATTGACCATTCAAGTTCGGTCTCCACCAAAACCGGATATCACCGTTCGCAAGGCCACGACCTAGTCCTGATCAAGACGACGCGCCACCTTGGCGCTCGCCCCTGAGCGATCGCCAAGGAGCTCGCCTCCGCGCATTCTTTCATGCGCCTCGGGTTCGCCGGCCTGTTTACCGAGTGCCCAGTCGAGATCATCCTCGCAATCGTCAACGGGCATGATGAGCACGCCGCTTTCGTCGGCGATCACCAGATCGCCGGGATGCGCGACGGCCCCGCCGCAGCAGACATCCACGTTGAAGGCACCGCCGATGTCGTAGATCCGCGTCGTGATAGGCGCAAAGCCGCGACACCATACGGGCAGTTCTTCGGCGAGGATCTCGGAGCGATCCGTCGCCGGGCCGTCGAGGATCACGCCGGCGCAGCCCGTCGCATTGATGGCGACCGCGACGCCGCCGCCGAGACAGGCATGGCGATCGTCGCCGAGCCGGTCGATCACGAGAACATCGCCGGGCCGCAAGAACTGGATCACGTGGTGCAGCAACGTGCTGTCTTGCGCGGGGATTGCCAGCGTCACGGCGGTGCCGGCAATCCGCCCCGGTGCGATCCCCTGGATCGTGCGGTCGACAAAGCCCAACTGGCGGCGGTGACCGATGGTGGCGGTCTCGGCACGCGATGCCTTCTCGACAAGCGCGGCGGGCGCGGGGGTCGGCATCGCTTTGATCTGATAGGTCACGCGGGAATCCTTTTCATGGTGCTGTGGCTGGCCTGAACTTCTCACACCGGTTGCGGTCACGTCGACACAAGCCGGAAACGGCGCTTGCGAGTCCACTGGCAAAAGTGCTTAATTTTTCAAATGCATTCAATGCGTACCGACAGGCTCCCGGGGCGAGCCATACCGCTTATGGTGTCGGAAACCACAGAAGCCGCAACGCGCCACCTTCCCCCCTTGGACCGTTCAGACGTCAAATGAGAGGAGAGTTGTGATGATTTCTTTCAAGCGTGGCCTGGTGCTGGCCGCGGTCGCTGTGCTGGCATTTCCCTTCAGCAGCGCCATGGCCGAAACCTGGCGCATGGCGCACAAGCAGACCGCCGAATCCATCGAGGGCAAGATGTTCCAAGCCTTCGCCGACAAGATCGGCGAAAAGACCGGCGGCGGCATCAAAGTCGAGGTCTATCCCAGCGAACAGCTCGGCAAGGACGACGCCATTCTCGAACAGCTCCAGCTCGGTACGGTGCATCTCTACCCCGAGGGCGGCGCCTACCTGCGCAAATGGGTTCCCGACATCACCTTCATGAGCGCGCCGTTCCTGTTTCAGGATCGCGACCACTGGTCGCGCTTCATGGCGAGCGATCTTGTTGCGGGCTGGCTTGAACAGATCGAAGCCGAAGCCGGCATCACCGTGATCGGCGACCAGACCAAGATGGTGCGCGGGCCCTATCGCGTGATGGTGACGGCCAAACCGGTCGCCGGGCTGGAGGATATCGAAGGCCTCAAGCTGCGCATGCATCCGAACGAACTTGCCGCCGCGGCGTGGCGCCATCTGGGTGCGGAAGTGCGCACGCTTGCCTGGACAGACGTGTACGAGTCGATCGGCCGCGGCATCGTGGAAGCGGTCAACAGCCCGATTGCGCTCGTCGAATCCATGCGCTTCCAGGAAGTCGCGCCGAACATCGTGCGCCACAACGAATACCCGCAGGGCATTGCGTTCATGGCCAACGCACGCGTCTGGAACGGTCTCGACGACGAGACGCGGGCACAGATCCTCGAGGCCTATGACGAGGTCGCGTCCGAGTTTGCGCCGATGACGGCGGCCATCGCCGATGAGGCGATCGCGCGCATGAAGGAAACCGGCGTCACCTACCAGGAAATCGACACGGCGCCGATCGTCGCCAAGATGGCGGAGTTTTACGCTGAGATGGACGGGAAAGGCGAGTTGCCGGAAGGGTTCGTTTCTACGGTCAGGGCGACGCAGGTGGCCCAGTGAGGCTTGTCCAGGGCATCGAAAGATGCCTGGCACTGGCGGAAAAGGCCTTCCTGTTCATCGCCAATTCCCTTCTCTTCGCAATGTTGGTGATCAATTTCATCAACATTGCGTCGCGCCTGCTCTTCGATAAGGCAATCATCTGGGCGTTTCCGCTCACCGGCGTCTTCTTCGTCTGGGTGATCTTCTTTTCGTTCTTCGTCATCTACCGGCGCGGCCAGGATGTTGCGATCGACATCCTGACCCGGCGCATGCCGGAGCGCCTGCGTGCGGCGACCGAAGCGTTTGTCGCAGTGATTGTCATTGCGTTGATGGTGCTGGTTCTGGCCCAGGCGCCGGTCCTTGTGCCACGACAGGTCGGCACGATCGATCTGATTGGAATCCAGCGCTACTGGCTCGCCGTTCCGTTCTTCCTGTCGTGTTTTCTGATCGCGATCGAGTTCGTATTGCGGTTGCGTAGCTCCATTCGCGCCTTGCTGGACATCACCGACGACCAGAAGGCGGTCTCGTGACAGCGGTCGCGCTTTTCGGCGTCTTTCTGGGTCTGATCGCGCTGCGCACGCCGGTCATCATGGCCATCGGGGTTGCCGTCGTCGGCGCGCTGGTTCTTGCCGGTTTCGGCGGCACGCTCTGGATCGTGCCCATGAAGGCGCTGGAAGCGGCCTCGCACGCCTCGCTGCTGGCAATCCCGTTCTTCGTGCTCGCCGGCAATCTGATGAACGCCATCGGTGTGACGGAGCGCATCTTCAATCTCGCCAATGCGCTGGTGGGGCATTTCCGCGCCGGGCTGGCGCAGGTGAACGTGCTCGCATCCGTCATGCTCGCCGGTGGCACAGGCGCGGCAACGGCGGATATCGCCGGGCTCGGCGCCGTTGAAATCCGTGCCATGCGCGAGAAGGGTTACAAGGCATCCTTTGCCTCGGCGATCACAGTTGTCTCCGCAATCGTCGCGCCGTTCATCCCGCCCTCCATACCGCTTGTCGTCTATGCGTTCCTGGCCAATGTCTCGGTCGCGCGCATGTTCCTTGCGGGCATTGGGCCGGGATTGCTGGTCGCGCTGAGCCTGATGGTGTTCAACCGGTATCTCGCGACCCGCCAGGACTTTCCGACCCAGGAACGCGCGTCGCTGAAGGAAATCTGGAGCCATACACTTGCCGGCGCGGCCGCCCTGGTCGCCCCGGCAATCATCATGGGCGGCATCCTGAGCGGCATTGCGACGGCATCCGAGGCCGGTGTGCTGGCCTGTGCCTATGTCATCTTTCTCGGCGCGATCCTGCGCACGCTGACATGGCAGGCCCTGGTCAAGGCGCTGACGGAGACGGTGCTGATCACGTCCATGATCATGCTCATCATCGGTTTTGCGGCCAGCATGGGCTGGCTGATGGCGATCGAACAGATTCCCCAGGACATGGCCCGCGCCATTCCGGGCATGATCGACACACCGCTCCTGTTTCTTCTGGCGGTGATGATCTCGGTCCTGCTTCTGGGCTGCTTCATCGACGGCGTGACGATCAAGCTGCTTCTGGTGCCCATCCTGCTGCCATTGGTCGATGCCTACGCCATCGACCGGGTGCATTTCGGCATCGTGTTGCAGATGTCGCTGATCCTCGGCCTGGCAACGCCGCCGCTCGGGCTCGGCCTGTTCATCGTGGCGCGCCTCTCCGGCGCTCCGTTTGAGGAAATCGTAAGCGCGGTGATCCCCTATTTCATCCCGCTCGTGATCGTGCTGGCGATCCTCGCCACCGTACCGGCCGTCTCGCTGTTTCTGCCGAACTTCTTTCTGGGGCCCACATAAAGACCACCGACCGGCGACGAGTTCGGCGGTTGGTGCAGGTCAGGTCGGAGTCTGGGGACGCCGGGTCGCTAGGCCATGCCGTCGTAATCCGCCTCCCCTCGACGCCGGAAGCCGCAGATGCCGAGCGCTGCGCCGACGCGCGGTTCCAGCGTTTCCAGGGCATCGGCCAAGGCATCGACCAGCGGGGCGCCGCCACGGTTGAGGCTGGTGATGAAGGGCAGGCCGGGCGTGGTCGGGGTCCGCGCAAGGACGCGCAGGTTTCGGGATGCCGGTTCATGGTGTCCGGCCAGGAACCAGCTGACCGCGTCGATCGCGGCAAAATCGGCAACGCCGTCCGCCACCGCCTGGATCGAGGCGCGGTGCGAACCGGTCCGGCACCCCCCGACGAGCCAGTCGGCATTCCGTCCGCCGGGTTCCAGCAGCAATCGCATGGCCCGAAACCCGCTTTGCGATTCAATGCCATTGAAGGCAAAGCGGTGGCCGGGCCCCAGGTCTTTCGTTTTTTCGATCGGGTCCGTCTGCCGCACGACGATGACGCTGTAATAATCGCCGGGTCGGCACCCTTCCAGCGCGTAGGCCGGCGACCCAAGCAGCCGGACCCGTCCGCGCAGATGGCGGGCAAAGGGCAGACCGCAGGTCTGGGCAAGGAACAGGTCCGGATCGAGCCATTGATCGAGCAGGCCCGGGCGCCGTAGCAGCGTCCCGGGCGCGGCAAGGCCCGCCCGCAGGCTGGCCTTGCGGATGGCCTGCCACAGCGCGTCGGTGGCCCAGCGCACTTCCGGCCAGTCATACATGGGCAACAGGGCGGGACCCGGTTCCGGTTGCAGCCGGGCCGCGCCCGCTGGCGCCGTCACGGTGCCTCCCGACCGACCAACGGATGTGGTACAGGCTCCTTGGGGCGAAACGCATAAAGCCGGAAGACATCGGCATAGGACCGGTACCAATATCCGCGATTTCGGGCCAGGATTCGGTCGCGGTGCCGGGCATAAAAGCCCGGGATCGCATACCAAGGCAGTGACGGCCGGACGTGGTGCACGGCGTGGAAATTGTTGTTGAGGAACAGGAAGGCGAACAGCCCGCGATCCTCGATGATGACCGTGCGGGCGGGCGCTTCCGGATGCGCGCGGTGTTCGACAAAAGTGCGCACATGAATGATCGACATGCCGGCATAGGCGGCAACCAGATAGGCGCCGACCGGCAGGGCCGAGACGCTCCAGACGAAAGCGCCGAACGGCAGGAGAAGCGCGGCCTGCAGGCACCAGGCCCCTAAGACGGCCCGGTCACCCTTATGAAGGCGCCGGAGTTCGGCACGCCAGAACCCGCACAGTCCCAGCGCCGGGCCGATCAGGATGCGGCCGGCAAGCGTGTTGTTGATCTGGAGAATGACCCGCCAGAGACCCGGAAACCGGGCCCAGTCCTCGGGATGCACGTAATAGCTCTCCGGATCGTCGTACGGATCGGTGAGCGCATCGTTGCGATGGTGCGCCAGGTGCAGATCCCTGAACCGCGGATAGGGAATGAACACGCCGAGGGGCGGCAGGGCGATCAGCGTATTGAGGCGTTCCGACGCCGTCGGATGGCCGTGCAGAATTTCATGCTGCAGCGAGGAATAGAGCCCGAGACACAGGGCCAGCAAAGCCGTGCTGACCGGGATGCCGAGAGCATCGGCGTTCAAAAGGATCCCAATCCATGCCGACCAGCACAATGTCAGGATCATCCAGGTTGGCCATTCGGTTTGAAATCGTCGTCGCATCCTTGTTTCCCGACCCGTTGCACCGCGTACACTGTGCCGGCAGGGTTCGTTTCACGACAATGTGAGAATTTACAAACGCAGATACATTTACGCAGCGGAAATTTGAAAATGATGTATATTCACACAAATGTTGTGGAAACGCTGAAATTCAAAGAATGGACAAACGCGACCTTACCCATCTGTTTCGCCAGCGCCTCGGCCAACTGATCGCAGCCGATGGCGGCAACCTCGCGCAGTTTTCAAAAGATGTCGGCCTCGACCGGTCGGCCCTCAGCCAGTTCCTCGCCCCCGCCCAGATCCGCCTGCCGCGGGCGGAAACCCTGCATCGCATCGCCGAGGCCAAGAATGTCAGCCTCGACTGGCTGCTGGGCCTCAGCCAGTCCAGCGAGACCGTCACCGAGGTCGCCCCGTCGGTCGAAATCGAACTGGCCGAAGACGACAGCGGCCACACGCCGCTGGAACGCTGGTATCGGGAGGCGAGCGGCTACAAGATCCGCTATGTGCCCGCGCTGTTGCCGGAAATCCTGCGCCACGAATCCCTGATTTCGCAGGAATACGGCGAGATGGGATATGACGAGACACTGGCCCGGTCGCGCCGCCAGGTCGCCCTGTCGCGCCTCACCGAGACGGACATCGAGTGCTGCATGCCGGTACAGGTGATCGAGGACTTCGCCGCCGGCCATTCCGTGTGGTCGGGCATCCCCGATCCGGTCCGGGTCCGGCAATTGGAGCACATGCGCACGCTGCTCGACGAATTGTATCCGACGTTCCGGCTGTTCCTGTTCGACGGCCGGACGGTCTTTTCAGCGCCCTACACGATTTTCGGACCGCTGCGCGCAGCGCTCTATGTCGGCGGATCCTATGTCGTGATCAATTCGGTGGACCAGATCCAGTCGCTGATCCGCCATTTCGATTTTCTGATCCGCCAGGCGACGGTCGGACCGGACAGGACCGACCGCTTCATTTCCGGGCTGATCGACGCGGCCTGACCCGCGTCAACCGGAGATGTCTGGAGACATCGGGTTACCCGACCTCGCCTGTTCGCCTGTCCGCCGGCCTATTCAGCCGCCTCGACACTGGCGACCGGCTGCGGCAGCACCGCGGCACTGTAGTCTTCCATCAGGGTCCGGGTGAGATCGCCGACTTCGAAGCGATACGGCCCGATCTCCGACACCGGCGTGACTTCGACCGCGGTTCCCGTCAGGAAACATTGTTCGAAATCGGCCATTTCCTCCGGCATGATCACCCGTTCGACAACCTCGATGCCGCGCGCATGCGCAAGATCGATCACCGTGCGCCGTGTGATGCCATCCAGAAAACAATCCGGGATCGGCGTGTGCAACACGCCGTCCTTGACGAAGAACACGTTGGCGCCGGTCGCCTCGGCCACACGTCCGCGCCAGTCAAACATCAGCGCATCGGCATAACCGGCGGCCTCCGCCTTGTGTTTGGAGAGCGTGCAGATCATGTAGAGACCGGCAGCCTTCGACTTGGCCGGCGCCGTGCGCGGATCCGGCCGGCAATAATCGGCAATCTGCAGCCGGATGCCCTTCAACCGTTCCGCGGGATCGAAATAGGACGGCCATTCCCAGGCGGCGATCGCCAGGTGGATCGTGTTGTTCTGCGCCGACACACCCATCATTTCGCTGCCACGCCAGGCCACTGGCCGGACATAAGCGTCCTGAAGGTTCATCCGTGCCAGGGTCGCCTCGCAGGCCGCATTGATCTCTTCCACGCTGTACGGAATTTCGAAACCCATCAGCGTCGCGGAATCGTGCAGGCGGCGTGTGTGTTCGTCCAGCTTGAAGATCCGTCCGCCATAGGCGCGTTCGCCTTCAAACACCGACGAAGCGTAGTGCAGGCCATGCGTCAGCACATGTACATTTGCCGATTCCCAGGGAACGAATGTCCCGTCGAACCATATCTCACCATTGAGCTTGTCAAACGACTGACCGGCCATGGCACTTTACCCTTTCCGCGTTTGCGCGTATCGATTTCAGTGAAACGGATGAGGCCACCGACCTCACCGACACGATTAACGGTTGATCTGATTTCCGACATCGCGGACAAAAAATTCGAAAGATCGCAATAATATTTCAATTCACAAGCGCAATCTTTCGGATCATGTCGTCCGATGTTTGAGGAAAATAACATTCAAAAAAAATATGTCAACATGGCTGACGTAAATTTCATGACGATGTCGCAATCCCGCGATCCCGACACATCCGGATCGTCGATCAAGCACGCCGATATCATGTCGCTGCTGTTCTTTGCCTACCGGGATTTTGTCGGCAGGCCGGATGAAATCCTGGCGTCAATGAATTTCGGACGCGCCCATCACCGGGTGATCCATTTTGTCAATCTGAACCCGGGTTTGCGGGTCTCCGATCTGTTGGATATTCTCAAGATCACCAAACAGAGCCTCAGCAGGGTGCTGAAACAATTGCTCGATGAGGGCTATATCGAACAACGCCCGGGCCCGGTCGACCGGCGCGAACGCTTGTTGTTCATGACCGACCGCGGGCGGGAACTCGCAGCCCGGCTGGCGGAATCGCAGGCGGCGCGGATCGACAAGGCGCTCAACGCAATTTCGCCGGAAAAGCGCGAAACCATCTGTCGGTTCCTGACCGAAATGGTGGATGAATCGGAGCGTCAGGGGTTGCAGGTCGTCATCAAGTAGATCGCCCTGCGTGACACGATCGCGGACCGCGACGCGGTCCCTGCCGGCCGGAACGGCCCCGCTGGCCGACCCGTGGAGACGGATATGGCGCATTCAAAACCGGAAGACGATGCGGCCCACATTCTGCTCGTCGACGACGACAGCCGCATACGCGTGCTTTTGTCGAGCTATCTGAAGGAGAACGGGTACCGGGTCACGGAAGCGGCCTCGGCGGACGAGGCCGGCCGCAAGCTGAACGGCCTGGACTTCGACCTGATGATCCTGGACGTCATGATGCCGGGCGAGAGCGGTTTTGATTTTGCCAAGCGGTTGCGCGGGCAAAGGGATATCCCGATCGTGCTTTTGACGGCCCTTTCGGACGCAAACGACCGCATCAACGGGCTGGAGATCGGCGCCGACGATTACATAACCAAACCGTTCGAACCGCGCGAACTGGTGCTGCGCGTCAGCAACATCTTCAAACGCCTGCAATCCGATCCGGCTGCCGCCGATCAGCCGAGCCACGTTACCTTCGGCCCGTTCCGGTTCGACCTTGACCGGCTTGAACTGCACCGCGACGATGAACGCATCCGCCTCACAGATCGCGAGCGCCAATTGCTGAAACTGTTTGCCGAACAGCCCCGACAGACCGTGTCGCGCTATGACCTGAACGGCGACGGCAACGCGCTCGGCGAGCGCACGGCGGATGTACAGATCAACCGGTTGCGTCGCAAGATCGAGCCGGATCCGGCCGACCCGAGTTACCTGCAGACCGTGCGCGGGATCGGCTATAGGCTGATGACGGACTAGGGCCCCGGGACCCGGCGTCGGACGCCGGCGACCGGCCCCCGCAAAGGAGTGGTGCGTGAAGGGATTGAGTGGCATTTACCCACGTGCGGAGACGTCATGAGCACGACGGATGCATCGGCGGGTCCTCCGCCCGGAACGCTTGCGCCTTCGTCCGGGGTGCCCGCGTCGCCATCGCGCGAACGCTCCAGGGGCTTCTTCTCCCGGCTTCTCCCGAAGGGTCTCTATACCCGTTCCCTGCTGATCATCATCGTGCCGATTGTCATTCTGCAATCCGTGATCGCCTTCGTCTTCATGGAGCGCCACTGGGACCGGGTCACGACCCGGCTGTCGAGCGCCACGGTGCGCAGCATTGCGGCGATCATCGAAGTCTTGGAAACCTATGACCAGGATCCCGGATACCGGACCGTCACCCGGCTTGCCGACGAACAACTGAACCTGTCGATCGCCGTGCTGCCGCCGGGCCCGCTGCCGTCGCCGAAACCCAAACAATTCTTTTCGCTGCTCGACCAGGCGCTGAGCCGCGAATTGTCGGACCGGATCGGCAGGCCGTTCTGGATCGATACGATCGGCCGCTCGAAATTCGTCGAAATCCAGATCAAGCTCGACGAGGCGAACCTGCGCATCCTGGCTCGGCGCAGCCAGACCTATGCGTCCAACACCCATATCTTCCTGGCATGGATGATCGGCACGTCGGTGGTGCTCATCGGCGTCGCGATCCTGTTCCTGCGCAACCAAATTCGGCCGATCGAACGGCTGGCAGATGCGGCGGAGGGATTCGGCAAGGGGCGTAATGTGCCCGATTTCGAACCGCGCGGTGCCCGCGAGGTGCGCCGGGCCTCCCAGGCCTTCATCGAAATGCGCCGGCGCATCGAACGCCAGATCGAACAGCGCACCACCATGCTGGCCGGCGTCAGCCACGACCTGCGCACGATCCTCACCCGGTTCCGTTTGCAACTGGCCCTGCTCGGCGACACGCCGGCCACCGGCGACCTGAAACAGGACGTCACCGAGATGGAGGAAATGCTCGAGGCCTATGTCGCCTTTGCCAAGGGAGATGGCGACGAAAGCACCCAGGACACCGACATCCAGGACGTTTTGAAGGACCTCGCCCACGGCGCCGAACTCACCGGCGCAACGGTCGATGTGCGTTTCACCGGCGATCCCGTTCTGCCGGTGCGCCCCAATGCCATCAAGCGCTGCCTCATTAACCTGATCGTCAACGCCTGCCGTTACGGCGATCTGGTCATCATCACCGCCACGCATGAAAAGGGCTGGCTGACCGTGAATGTGGACGATGACGGTCCCGGCATTCCGCCGGAAAAACGCGAAATCGTCTTCCGTGCGTTTGTGCGCCTCGACCAGGCCCGCAACCAGGACGACGCCGGAACCGGCCTCGGCCTCGCAATCGCCCGCGACATTGCCCGCACCCATGGCGGCGACGTCGAACTATCCGACGCCCCGCTCGGCGGCCTCAGGGCCAGTCTGCGGATTCCGGGATAGGGCCTGTCTGGCGTACCGGAACCGGAGGTTTTCCTTAATCCATGGCCGACCACGTGACCGTTCGAAGCTGCGATCCCGCAGACAGCCACGCTGTGCATGAGCTGATCTGCGAAACGGTCGATGTCAGCTATGCGCCCGTCTATCCGCCCGGTGCCCTGGCCTTTGTCAAACAGATCCATCATCCGGACGAGATTGCCGAACGCACGGCGTCCGGCCTCGTATTGCTGGCCGAAGTCAACGGCGTCGCGGCGGCGACCGGAAGTCTTGTCGGAGACAAGATTTCAGCCGTGTTCGTTCGCCCTTCCTTTCAGGGCCACGGATTGGGCAGACGCCTGATGCGAGATCTGGAAGACGGTGCGCGAAAAGCCGGCCACCGGCAAATCCGGCTGCACGTTTCGTTGATATCCCGAAAGTTTTACGAAAGTCTCGGCTACACGATTGTCGAAAAGGATTCGAACAATCTCGGAAATGGAGAGTATCTTGAATTCTGGAACGCCGAAAAGAGCCTTCCGGACGAAGATTAGATTTGCTGATCATGCATGCAGGCGCCGGGTTCGACCTTGGGATAAACAACGCAAAGTATTATCCATCGATGGCCTGGCCGCCGCGATCGGTCTATACGCAGAACAACGACTTCTGTTCCGACCGAAAGCTCCGACATGCTGCAGGCGAAAATCGTCGACTATAGCTACAACCTGAAGACCCGTGAAAAGAACAGGTTTGTCGACCGGATCATTCAGAAGCACGACGTGGCTTTTGTTCAGCTTCTGAACGAGATGGCGGCATTCAATGCCGACTTCGAGACGATCGGCTTTGACGGACAGGACAGCGGCACGCTGCCGTTTTGGAACAATCCATGGTTCTCGGGCTTCGACGCCTGCTCCATTTATTACTTCATCGCCAAGTACAAACCGAAATTCTACCTCGAAGTGGGGTCTGGAAATTCGACGAAATTTGCGAGACTCGCGGTTCGAAACCGGTCGCCGGAAACCAAAATCATTTCGATCGATCCGGAACCGCGCGAAGAAATCGACTCCATTTGCGATGAGGTCATCCGAAACAGATTTGAGAACGTCGATCTCGCGAAATATGACTTCCTGTCGGAGAACGATATCGTCTTTATCGACAACTCCCACAGGAGCCTTCAAAACTCAGACGTGACCGTTTGTTTTACCGAACTTCTTCCCACGCTGCCGAAAGGAATCGTCTTCGGATTCCATGATATTTTCCTGCCTTATGATTATCCGGACGGTTGGGCAGGCAGGCTGTACAATGAGCAGTATATGCTGGCCACCTATCTGCTGGGCGGACCGGTGCACGACACGATCATCCTGCCTTTGTGCTATCTGGCCCGCGCGGATGATCCGGACATCCAGAATGCAATGGAGGCGGTCTGCCCGCGTGACACCTTCGGCAACAGTTTTCAACGCGGTGGCGGCTGCTTCTGGCTGCGTCGGGACGGACAGCCGGATCTGGTCTGAGCGGCCTCGGTCACGGTCCGGCGCACCGGAAAGGCAGGTTTCATGCCTTGACGGACGCGCAGGCCACACTGTCTCCCGTTCGCGCCGACCGTTTGACGGCTTCCACGATCCGGATGGCCTGCAGACCGTCCCGTCCGGATACGAGCGGATCCTCCTCGCCCCGGATGACGGCGGCGAACTGTCGGATCTGGGCGACCAGCGGATCGTCCTGCCCGACGGGCGGCGTCCGGTTCGCGATCGGTGCCCACCAGCTCTTTGCGCCTGCGTGACTCCAGATCCTGAGGCTCGGCACCTCCATCGCCCCGTTCGATCCGCCGATCATGTAACAGGATTGGCCGCTCGCCGGATAGGCCGGGTTTTCCCGCGCCGTCAATTCCCAGCTCCACGGCGCCGGGATCGCGTCGGAGACCGAAAACGTACCGAGCGCTCCATTCGCAAAACGCAACAGGATTGCGGCGGTATCCTCCACCGCAAAGCCGCGCGCCGCATGTGCTTCAAGGGCCTGCACGGAGACGATATCGCCGCACAGGTGCCGCAGCAGGTCGACGTCGTGGATCAGGTTGATGAAAATGGGACCGGCCCCCTCCTCCCGACGCCACGCCGCCTCGAAATAATCGTCCGGTTTGACCAGCCAGAACATGCCGTGCACGGCGATCAACCGACCGAGCGCGCCCGCCTCGATTTCTTCCCTGGCCTTTCGGATCAGCGGATTGTGCCGGCGATGATGCCCCACCAGGACGGCCACACCCGCATTCTCTGCCGCTTCCACCAGCCGGGCCCCGTCCGCGACATCCGTCGCCAGCGGCTTTTCAACGAGGATGGGCAATCCGGCGGCAACGCAGTCCAGACCGTTCGGCACATGCGCCTGATTGGGTGTCGCAATGACAACCCCGTCCGCGACCCCGGCATCGATCATCTGCGACAGGGAGGTGAACCTGGGTGCCTGGAAGCGTTCCGCAAGGGCCTGCGATCGTTCGTCCGGATCGACGACGGCACCGACCCGCTGACCGGCCCCCGCAATCGCTTCCAGATGGCGGCGGCCGACAAGGCCGGCACCGACAACGGCGATGCGTAAGGAATTGCCCGTCATCATCCTGTCCAGGACAAAATGCTAGTGCATCCGCCCGCCGTTCGGGACCGGCCGCTCGACACCGGCGAGCACAATCTCGCCGTTGGCGTCCGGAAAACCGAGCGTCAGGACCTCGGACATGAATTTGCCGATCTGGCGCGGCGGGAAGTTCACCACGGCCAGCACCTGCGTACCGATCAGCGTTTCTGAGCGATAGTGGCGGGTGATCTGGGCCGACGTCTTTTTCACGCCGATCTCCTCGCCGAAATCGATGAAGAGTTTCAGGGCCGGTTTGCGGGCTTCCGGAAACGGCTGTACGTCGATCACGGTGCCGACGCGGATATCGACGGCCAGAAAATCGGAAAAGTCGATCGGTCCGGGACGGTCAGTGCCCATGCGGGTCCCCTCTGCTCATCGTCTGTCGCACAGGCCAGGAATGGCCAGCGTCGCCCAGATGTGCCGCAAGAAGAGGTGAGACGCAATCCGTCGGGATCAGGTTGCCGCCGCAGCCGCGCCATCGTCCCGATCGTCCGCCGGTTCTGCACGACCGGAAGAACGGAACCGACCGGGCATGAAGATCCTGCCGATACCGGCCAGCCGTTTCAGACGGCGCTCGGCGGTGCGCAGCGCCTTGTCCATCGCTGCCATCGTCTTGGCAAGGCCAGGTTCGTCATCGTCCAGCCAGACGCGCATGGTCTCCAGATAGGCCATGGTGACCGCCTGGGTGCGCACCGCACCCTCAAGGCCTTCCGATCCAAGCCCGACCGCCATGACCATCCAGGACTGCGACTGGAACACGGTCCGCAGGAGCACCAGCCCCAGAACCGGATCGCGTCGTGCCTGGCGCGACAGCGCCTTCAGCGCGGGTTTGTGTGGTGCCAGCACTTCGAACCGTTCCATCAGCACCTCGAAGAACCGGTCACGGATCTTTTCCTCTTCAAGGTTCGGATCGAGATTCCGCAGGACAGCGACGTCGGTCCGACGCGCAAAATCCTCAAGGATCGACAGGCGCGAATCGTAAGCCGCTCGCAGCACATCCAGCTTGACCGACGCCGCCTTTGCGACTGCGGGCATGGTGACCGCGTCCCAGGGTTCCGAGGCGACCAGGTCCATGAAAGCGTCGATGATCTTTTGCCGGGTCTTTTCCGTGGCCATGGCCTCTATCCTTGCTCAAGTGCCTGTCAGCGGCGTGCGCATGAAAGTGCGCCCCGCTCTTCCTATAAAATGGGAGTGAGACCCAGACAATCCAGGCGACGGGTCGCCGCGTATGGTCAGGATTAACAAGGCGTAACCGGAACAAGCGCTTCTGGTGCCCAACGACGTCCGCTCGACAAAGGGCGTGCCTCAGTCGAACAGGCTCGACACCGATTTCTCCAGCGCGGTCCGGTTGATCGCCTCGCCGAGCAACGGTGCGACCGAGAGTGTGCGGATGTTCTGCGCGCCAGCGACCGCATGGGTCGCCTCGATGGAATCGGAGATCACCAATTCCTTCAGTTGCGAGGAACTGATCCGTGCTACGGCACCGCCCGACAAGACCCCATGCGTGATGTAGGCGGCAACGGAAACCGCCCCCATTTCGAGCAGCGCGTCGGCCGCATTGCACAACGTGCCGCCGGAATCGACGATGTCGTCGAACAGGATGCAATGCCGCCCTTCGACCGATCCGATAATGTTCATGACCTCGGACTCGCCCGGCCGGTCCCGCCGTTTGTCGACGATGGCCAGCGGTGCGCCCAGCCGTTTGGCGACTGCCCTGGCGCGCACCACACCGCCGACATCGGGAGAAACGACCATGATGTTGTCCAGGTCGTAGCGTTCCTTGATGTCCCGGGTCATGACCGGAGCGGCAAACAGATTGTCGGTCGGAATGTCGAAGAAGCCCTGGATCTGACCCGCATGCAGATCCATCGTCAGCACCCGGTCGGCCCCCGATCGCGTGATCAGATTAGCAACCAGTTTGGCCGAAATCGGCGTCCGGCCCGCCGAACGGCGGTCCTGGCGGGCATAGCCGAAATACGGCAGAACCGCAGTGATGCGGCGTGCCGAGGAGCGCCGGAGGGCGTCCGCGATGATCAGCAATTCCATCAGGTGATCGTTCGCCGGGTAACTCGTCGACTGGATGATGAAGACGTCTTCGCCGCGCACGTTTTCCTGCAATTCGACGAAGATTTCCTGGTCGGCGAAACGGCGAACCAGACACTCGGCCAGCGAAGTCTCGAGATAGCCGGCAATAGAAGCGGCAAGCGAACGGTTCGAGTTGCCCGCGACAAGTTTCATGTATTGGTCCCGATGGCTCTTACGGCTTGATCCGGTGGGGTGTGGCAGCGACCAGCAAGTGCGCCCGCCTTTTAGCAATGCCGGTCTGGAAGAACAACCTTATAGAGACCGTTCGTGTCGAGGACTGGCCGAACGGCGATCGAGCGGATCCCGAAACGATCGGTACCACGGTGCTAACGCGCATAGAGCCAGTCGCGCAGAGCGATCAGCGACTGGATGGCGATTTGCTGCACGGTTCCGTCCGCCACGCCGGACCACGGGTCGCCGGGCGACGCGGATCCCAGCTCGCGCCCGGAAATGCGATGCACCCGTCTGCCGTCCCGATCATAGATGTCGTAGACGTAGGAAATGATGCTGGCTGAATCGTCCGACGAGGCCAGCAGATATCCGCGGACCCGATAGGTCGCGGTGTCTCTCGAGCGCGGTACCACGCGGATCCGGTATTGCTCCGCTGTCGATCCAAGCTCGCGCAACAGGGCATCGCCGATATTCACCGGAATGCCGTCGAACGGTTCAAAGGCGAATGCCGTTTCCTCAGGTGCGCGTTCGGCTGTGCCCGTGAGGGACTGACTGGTCAGGTCGCCGCCCGCCAATGTGCCCGGCGCGTCGGCACAGGCCGTGAGCAGTCCGAGCAGCATGGCCAGAAGCCCGCCCGTGATTGCCTTCACCGTCAGATCCACTTGCATCCCCATGCGCCGCTGCCCTGCCCCCAAAGCGAATCGGCACGCAAGCGCGCTCGCGATCCGCTGTCGGCTCTCGCCTGTTTAGCGCCGCCAAAGCAAGAAATCCAGTCGCACGGACAACGCCCGCCTGCTTCCCGCCATCACCGGGTGAACAGTTCCAGGCCGAAACGCGTCAGGGGTTCGGGCGCGTCTTCACCGGTCAGGTAGCTTCGGCCGAGCGTCATGGCCGTGCCGGTGTCGCTGTCTGCCAGGATCATGTGCGCGAACAGCACCATGTTGGGCAGGATTTCAACGGGATTGTCGCGATAGAACATCGCCCAGTCCATCCAGCACGGCGTAAACCGCGCTCCGAGCGAGTAGCCGCAGGCATTCAGCCGGTGCTGGTGCAGTCCCCGGTCGTCGAATGCCTGGGCGTGGGCTTCGAACACATCGCCGAAAGTATGTCCCGGCCGCATGACCGCTTCGCAGGCTGCCAACGCGGCCTGCGCGGCATCATGCAGGGCCAGATGCCGCTCCGTCGGCGCGCCGATGGCGATCGTGCGCATGCCGGCGACATGATAGTGACGATAGGTCCCGGCAAACTCGAGCGTCAGCTGGTCCTGCTCAGAAAGCTGCCGGCGACCGGATTTGTAGCGGCACAAAAGGGCGTCTTCGGCCGATCCGATGATGAATTCGTTTGCCGGATAGTCGCCACCGCCGGCGAAGATCTCGTTGTGCATGGCCGCCAGGATCCGACCCTCGTCAACGCCCGGGCCGGCCGTGTCGAGAGCGGCTTGAAACGCCGCATCGTTGAGTTCGGCCGCCTTGCGCACATAGGCCAGTTCGGCGTCGCTCTTGACCAGCCGCAAATGGTGAACGAGATCGGAAGCGTCGAAGAGTTCCGCGAAGTCGGACAGGATCTCGTCGAGTTTCTTACCGTTGGCCGCGGTCAGACCCTGTGTATCGTATTCCAGACCGATCCGGGTGCCGAGCAGGCCGAGATCATAGAGCAGATCCCGCAATTGCTGTTGCGGTCCGGCATCGCGGCGGTCGACCCAGACATGGATATCTTCCACCGTCGAGGTATGACGGGCCTGCCGAAGGTCCGCTGACCGGGTCAACAGGCTGGTCGTGCCGTCGGATTGCAGAATCAGGCATTGGAAGAAACAGAACCCGAACGTGTCGTAGCCGGTCAGCCAGTACATGCTCTCCTGGGCAAACATCAGGAGCGCATCGAGCTTGCGTTCGCCCATCTCCGCCAGCACGCGTTCCTTGCGCGCCGCGAATTCCCGTTCGTCAAAATGCAGCGCCATGGTGCCGTTCCTATGGTCTGAGCGCAATCGCCGACACCAGCCGGCCGTAATCCGGTTCGCCTCGATGTACCGATCGCCTGTACGAGAAAAACCGGTCTTCATCGGCATAGGTGCACACGCCGATATCGTGCGCCTTACCGATACCGGCCGCCTTGAGACGGGCCACGATGTAGGCCGGCAGATCGAAATAGGCGTGTTCCGCCCGTTCGGACGGTGTGAAGTAACCCGCATTGTCCGGATCGGCATCGACGAAACGATCGACGAATTCGGGACCGACCTCGTAATTGCTGCCCGAAATCGTGGGGCCGAGCACCGCGACCGTGCAGCCGCGCTCTCCCCCCTGTTCTTCCATGAGGTCGAGCGTCGCTTCCAGGATACCGGTCAGAGCGCCACGCCATCCGGCATGGGCTGCGGCGACGACGCGGTTTGTCGCGTCGGCGAACAGGACGGGACCGCAATCGGCCGTCGACACGCCCACAGCCACGCCGGGGGTCCTGGTGACCACTGCATCCGCCTTCGCCCGGTCCGCAGCCCCTTGCGGATACGCCATCACGGCAGCGGCGCTGTGCACCTGATAGGGCAGCACCAGGCTTTCCGCATCGACGCCCATCGCAGCCGCGACACGCCCCCGGTTTTGCAAAACCGCGGCGCGCGCATCATCCGATCCCAGTCCGATGTTGAGGCTGTCATAGACACCGCCGGACACGCCACCCTGACGGGTAAAATAACCGTGCGTTCCGCCGAAATCAGAAAACGCGTCGCTAACCAGAGGGCTGACCATCGCTTTTCCTAACAGTTTTCCCGTCGAACGGGTAGGGTCCGGGTTCGCGGTCAGTGACGCAGATCGCCTTGAATACATGACCCATTTGCGCGGGACCGGCAAGTCTTTCGACAGCATCGCGGATCATGTCCTGCGTTGCCGCATCCGCTCCGTGCCCCAATTGTCCGGCACGTTCCAACAGGCCCATGGCGAGCAGAAAATCCGCCTGGGTCAGGACAGGCGGACAGGTCGTGCCACCCCTGGCAAACGCGCGGGCGAGCGCCGAAAAATCCACGTGAGTGGTCAGATCGGCCTCTCCCGGCTCGGCAAGGACATCCACGTAGGCGTGCCTTTGCACGGCCTGCAGGGTATCGCCATATCCCCAGGGCGCCGATCCGTAATCGAAGAACAGCCCCGCTCCGCCGCTGGCGGCGATCCGGCGGCCGACATCCTGTGCCAGGGCCTCGCGGGCCGGCGAGATTTCAAGAATGTCTCCCGGAACCGGCGGCGGTAATCCGGGCGGCGCGGCCGTATGGTCAAGACCGGCCGGCCGCAATCCGAAGGCAAGCGAATCGCCGTCGAGCCCAATCACCCGTTCGGCCCACCCCGATGCGCCGAAGACAAATTGCCGGACCGGCAAGGCGTCGAAGAATTCATTGCCGATGAATTGGACTGGCCCGTCGGGCACGTCATCGAGGCTGTCGTGCCAGCGCACGGAGAGACCGCGCGCGATAGCATCGGCCAACGCGTCTTTCTGGTTCTGCCGCAGGACCGGACTGGTTTCGACAAGGTGCACACTGAGCTCGGCGAAACGGTCGCCGTCCCGCGCAAGGACACGCACGACATCCTGCATGAGCGTGCCGCGTCCGGGACCGAGTTCGACCAGGCGGAGCGGTCCGCTGACATTCCACGATGCCCACAACGCGCGCAGCCAGGTCCCGACCAGTTCCCCGAACATCTGGCTGACTTCCGGCGCGGTGATGAAATCGCCGGACGCACCGAGCGGATCCCGCGTCGGGTAATAGCCATGGGTTCTGTCACCGAGGCAGAAGGCCATGTAATCGGCAACGCTGATCGGTCCGTTTTGGCGGATCAGTGTCCGCAACCGGTCGAGCGCCGGCGAATCCGTATCGGTCCGAACCGTCATCGCGTCATTTCGGCCGGCCGACGCGCCGACCAGATCAGGATCCCGATCCCGGCAATGACCATGGGCAACGAAAGGATCATGCCCATCGTCACACCGCCGAACAGAAATCCGATATGTGCGTCCGGCATCCTGAATATTTCCGATACCAAGCGCGCCAATCCGTATCCGGCAACGAACACGCCGGTCACCCGCCCGGGTGTCTGGAACGCAGTGTGCCGGTAGATGAGCCAGATGAGGACCGCAAACAGCAAAGCGCCTTCCAGCGCCGCCTCATAAAGCTGGCTCGGGTGCCGGGGGTCGGGTCCCGCTCCGGGAAACACGATGCCCCAGGGCATGTCGGTCGTCCGCCCGTACAATTCGGCATTGATGAAATTCGCGACACGGCCGAAGAAAATGCCGATCGGCACGACCGCCGACACCACATCGGTAAGGCTGAAGAGGGAAAACGGCTGGTTGCGCGCGAACAGGATCATGGCCACGGTCACGCCAAGAAAACCGCCGTGAAAGGCCATGCCGCCTTGCCAGACGAAGAGCACGGCCAGCGGATCGGCGATGTATTGGGCGGGATCGTAAAACAGCACGTATCCCAGACGCCCGCCCAGCACGACGCCCAGCGTTGCCCATAACAGAAAATCGTCCATCTGCACCGGCGTCGGCCGCGGGACCGCGCCCCAGAGCCGATCCTGCCTGACAAGCGCAACGGCATACCGCCATCCGATCAGCAGCCCGGCGACATAGGCCAGCGCATACCAGCGGATGGCAAACGGGCCGATCTGCAGCAGCACCGGATCGATGGCCGGAAACGGAATGGCGAAAGGCATCACGGTGCAGATCCTCCGGGGCGGCCCGGTTGGCGATGGGGACCATGTCGGTCACCGGACCGACCGGCATGGGCGGATCTGCGTTATATTGAACAGAGCGCGCCTTGTCCGTTGAAAATAAGCGGAGGAGACGATAGGTCAGGTCCGGCAGGGGCAATGCGCTTCCTGCGCTGCGTCCTGTCAGGGAGACCCGCATGACCCATACCAACAACCGCCTGCTGGACGAATTCGCCAAACTCATGACCGACGCCGCCGGCGTCGCGCAGGGTGTGCAGCGCGAGGTGGAAACCGTCGTGCGCACACAGGCCGAACGGTTTCTGGCCGAATTGGACATCGTGCAGCGCGAGGAATTCGAGGCCGTCAAGGAATTGGCATCGAAGGCCCGCTCCGAAAATGCCGACCTGAAAGCCCGCATCGACGAGCTCGAAGCACTTGTGGCGAAACTTTCAGAGGCCCCGGCAAAGCGCAGCCGAAGCAAACCGGCCGCCAAATCCAAGCCGGATGCCACCTGATCGCGCGGGACCGGACGACAGAGATCTCGCGCCCGTCCGAGCCGATTCTGGCTTGCGGCACCGCACCATTCTCCACAATGCCGCTTGAGCGAAACACATTGTGATGGGCGATATCGACCCGGTCACCTTATATTAAGCGTAAGAGTTTGATTCGACAGCCGCGTCATTCGAATGACATGGTCCGCAAGTCGTATGACGGTAAAAGAGGCGTGATTCGCACGGTTCGCGCCGGGCGCATCACTGGGGTTCGGCACTGAGTGTGGAGCCCATAGAGCGATTGAACAGGTTCGGAGCAGCGTGTGACGGCCCGCAAGTCCGCGTTGCTCTCGGGTGTCCGACGTTATCGCCCGCGACGGCCTTGAGGCCGAGCGCATGTCAACGAACCGCGGAGTTCCGGTCATGAGCCTCCTTGAAATCACCCTAGAACGCGACATGAATCCGGTCGACATGATTGAAGATGTCGCCGGCATTCGCGACTGGTCGTTCGAACGGTCCGGAGACGACGAGATCACGGTGTCCTGCGCCGGCACATGGTGCGATTATCATGTATCGTTTTCATGGATGGACGAATTGGAGGCCTTGCATCTGGCCTGCGCCTTCGATTTGCGGGTTCCCGAGCCGAGACGCACCGAAGTCACGCGCCTTCTGGCGCGGGTCAACGAACAGATGTGGCTCGGACATTTCGATCTGTGGAGCGACGAAGGCGTGGTGATATTCCGCGAGGCGCTGTTCCTGGCCGGCGGCGCGGAGGTTACGACCCAGCAGATCGAAGGCCTGTTGGGCAACGCGATCGACGCCTGCGACCGGTACTACCAGGCGTTCCAATTTGTCGTCTGGGCCGGCAAGTCCGCGAGCGAAGCGCTGGAAAGCGTGCTGTTTGAAACAGCGGGGCATGCCTGACCGCCAGGGTTGCTGCCCCGGCGCGAAATGTTTGTGAGACTGAGCGTCCGGCACGGCCGGGCAAGCCGGACGGGCGGTAGAGCGCGTTGACGGCTTGCGCTGGACCGTTTGCTCGCCTATAAGCCACGGCGTGCGGAGTACCCCCCTGGAGGAAACCGCACGTCCGGGCCGGCAAAGGCCCAAGACAAACCACGACATTTGGAGCAAATCTGATGAGCGAAAGCGCTGAGCTCACTGCCTCTGTGCGCGAACGGGTGGGAAAGGGGTCCGCCCGGGCATTGCGCCGTGAAGGCAAGGTTCCCGCGGTGATCTACGGTGACAAGAAACCGCCGCTACCTATCGCAATCCCCTACAAGGAAGCCTTCATGCGCCTGCATGCGGGTGGTTTCCTGACCTCGATCATGACACTGGACGTGGATGGCGAGAAGCACCGGGTGATCCCGAAGGATTACCAGCTCGATCCGGTCCGCGACTTTCTGGAACATGTCGATTTCCTGCGCGTCAGCCGCAATACGACCGTGACCGTCGACATTCCGGTCAACTTCCTCAACGAGGATACCTGCCCGGGCCTGAAGGCCGGCGGTGCCCTCAACATCGTCCGGTACACGGTCGAAGTTGTCTGTCGCGCGGATTCGATTCCCGACAGCATCGAGGTTGATCTCGGCGAGATGAACATCGGCGATTCCGCCCACATCTCGGCGGTGACTCTGCCCGAGGGCGTTGAACCGACGATCCGCGATCGCGACTTCACGATTGCGACGATCGCTTCGCCGGCCGGCTATTCGGACACCGCCGAAGAAGACGAGGAAGGCGAAGAGGCACCGGAAGGCGAAGAGCCCGAAGCCGAGAGCTAGGTCGCCGTTCCGTCAACGAACACGATTTGCCGGGCGGCGCCGCGACCCGCGCCGGCCTTTTCCGCGACCGGTTTTTCAAGACTGCGCACCGTCCGTTGGAGGCCACCATGCTTTTGATCGCGGGGCTCGGCAATCCGGGCGCGCAATATCAGAACAACCGGCACAATGTCGGCTTCATGGCGGTCGACGCGATCCACCGACGGCACGGGTTTGCCGCCTGGCGAAAAAAGTTCCAGGCCCTCGTGTCGGAGGGGCAGATCGACGGGGCGCGCGTTCTGCTTCTGAAACCGGCCACCTATATGAACGAATCCGGCCGCGCCGTCCGCGAGGCGGCGCAATTCTACAAATTGCTGCCGCGCGATATCCTCGTCATCTACGACGAACTCGATCTCGCGCCCGGCAAGATCCGCATGAAACTGGGCGGCGGGCACAGCGGGCACAACGGCCTGCGGTCCTTGCATGCTCACTTGGGCGACGGGTATCGCCGCTTGCGCATCGGTATCGGACATCCCGGGGACAAGGCGCGGGTCACCAAATGGGTGCTGGGCGACTTCGCCAAGGCGGATCGCACCTGGCTGGAGCCGCTGATCGACGCCATCGCCGACGCCGCCCCGGCGCTCGCTTCCGGCTCCGACGCAAGTTTTGCCAACAAGGTCCATACCCTGTTGGACGACGGGTCTGAACGCAAGCCGGCCAAATCAGACAAACGGCCGCCGGTACCGGCGGCCAAGACCGAGCGGAACCGGCCGGCGGATCCCGCACCCTCCTCCGCCAATCCCTTTGTCGAGGCCTTCGGCCGTTTCTTCAAGGGATCCGACCGACAATGACAGACAGGGGCTGACCCATGGGTTTCAAATGCGGCATTGTCGGCTTGCCGAATGTCGGCAAGTCCACCTTGTTCAACGCCTTGACAAAAACCGCAGCCGCCCAGGCGGCGAATTATCCGTTCTGCACGATCGAGCCGAACACCGGCGACGTGACCGTGCCCGACGACCGCGTGAGCCGGTTGGCATCCATTGCACGGTCCGCGGAAATCATTCCGGCCCGCATCAATTTTGTCGACATTGCCGGACTGGTCCGCGGCGCATCGAAGGGTGAGGGTCTGGGCAATCAGTTTCTCGCCAACATCCGCGAAGTGGACGCAATTGCCCATGTGGTGCGCTGTTTCGAGGACGGCGATGTGACCCATGTGGACGGCCGCGTCGATCCGATCGCCGACATCGAAACGATCGAAACCGAATTGATGCTGGCGGATCTGGAAAGCCTCGAACGGCGTGTCGTGCCGCTCCGCAAAAAGGCGACCGTCGGCGACAAGGAGGCCAAGGCGGTTCTGCCGATCATGGAGGCCGCGCTCGACCTCCTCCAGAACGGCAAGCCGGCCCGCATGCTCGACATCGGCCCGGACCAGGCGAAGATCTTTGCCGGGCTGCACCTGTTAAGCGCAAAGCCGGTTCTGTATGTCTGCAACGTCGATGAGGCCTCGGCCGACGCCGGCAACGCCCTGTCGGACAGGGTTGCGGAACGGGCCTCAGAGGAAGGCGCGGCCAGCGTCGTGATTTCGGCTGCCATCGAAGCGGAAATCGCGCAATTGCCGGCCGACGAGCAGGCTGAATTCCTGGAGACGATCGGCCTGTCGGAGCCCGGCCTCGATCGCATGATCCGCGCCGGCTACGGCCTGCTCGGCCTGATCACCTATTTCACCGCCGGCCCGAAAGAGGCACGGGCCTGGACGATCCGTGAGGGCACCAAGGCGCCGCAGGCGGCCGCTGTCATCCACACCGATTTCGAACGCGGCTTCATCCGCGCCCAGACGATCGCCTTTGACGACTATGTCGGCCTGAACGGCGAACAGGGCGCCAAGGACGCCGGCAAGGCCCGCGATGAGGGCAAGGAATACGTCGTCAAGGACGGCGATGTCCTGCTGTTCAAGTTCGCGACCTGAAACAACACTGTTCAGGGCCAGGCCCTAGGACCTAGTCACCGAGCTGGTTTGCCACAAGTTCAGCGACCAGGGCGTTGCCCGCAGCGGACATGTGGCCGAAGACCCGATCGTTGTCGTGCATGACATACAGATTCTTGAAGGTTTCGAGACCGGCTTGATAAGCCTTCAGGAGCGCAGGATAGGTGTCGACCGTCTCGATATCCAGCTCTCTCGCACACGCGACAACAGGTGCGGCATAGCTCAATTGAGGCGTGTTTTCGAAGTTCATGTGACCGCCATATTGCAAGACAAACAGCAGCCGGATGTTTTGTTTTGCATAATAGGCCTTGGCCCGTTCCAGCAGCTTGCAACTGACGGCGACCGGGTCGGTGTCGGCCTTGATGTAGCTGTCGATGCCACGGCGCCAGTCGGCGCCGAGCCCGAGCCGATCCATCACCCATATCGGCAGGTAAAAGTACCCGACGAACGGCGCAGTGGATTCACTCGGTTTGCCGGAGAATTCGGGGACCGGATTGTTGTGATGAACCAGGCTCCCATCCGCGTCGATGGAGAACCAGGGCTTGTTGGCCGACCCGTAGACCCGAAACTGCGATCGCAGAATGTCATCCGCCAGAAACGACAGAATCACGGTATGCGGCTCGATAAGCGGTGTCAGATGCTCACCGCGCAATACAATCTGATCCGCGGCCCAGCCGCCGGCCGCCCCGTTAACGACCGGACTGTCGAGCAGCCTTTCCAGCTGCGCGGGCCAGGCCCAACGGTCTCCGACCTCTGATCCTGCGGTGAAGGAATCTCCGACCGCAAGGACGGCATTCGACGGAACCGGCCGAATGCCGGCTTCATTCATTCGAACGCCATACTCTCCGATCGTAAACGACGTATCCGGATCGTCGGGATTGCCTTCAATGCCCGGACGCAAGACCCAACCGACGGTCGGATGGTATTCGTTCGCTGTTTGCGTGGTCAGGAGTGCCCTGTCTTTTGCAATCAGATTCACGATCGGCCAGAACTGAATGCCATTGACAAGTCTCAGGGAGATCTCCGTGATTGCAGCAAAGACCAGGAGACTGACGGCCATAAGGGCGATATTTGCAACGAATGCCTTTGCTTTACCGACCACGCCGTTGCTGGCTTGCCGGGACGGGGAAGTGCTCACGGTACGGAGGGCTCCATGTTTCGATGCGACGAAGCTGGTGCCGAATCGGCATCCCCCGATCAAGGTCGATTTGTTCGCAATCGGTCGCAGAATGAAAACTCTGCACGAATCGAGCGTCGTCGGTCGGCGATGGTCTTATGAAGAATTGTGAGTAAGAATCAAAGATCTAAATTGCTTTTTGGAGCCGAAATTCTCGACCAATAATCTTCTCTTGGTTTGCGGAAAATGAAGAACTGCCTTTATTATCAAGTATCTGTACAGTTATTACAACCGGCCCTCTTCTAAAGGTACCGGCAATAGATACGGTCTTTCGGTCCTTATCCACATCGAAGACCCCGGCCTGGATGCCCCTGTCGCCGCCCAGCCTGGTCGACCGGACCGATTCCTGTCTCAGATTGACATCCGCCAGACCGCCATCCCCTGCCTCATCGAACAATTGAACGCGCACCCAGTCCGTTCCATGAGACCGGGCTTGAAAGGAAAAGACATACGTCCCGTCTTCCGGAACCGTGACCGGAAACCGGACGTAGTGCTCGCCCTCGCCGCCGGACGCCTTCAGCATGTATTCATCCGGCGAAAAGAAATTCGAATCGACACTCATCTCCAGGTTCGAGGTGTTGTTCAACAGCGCTACCAGCGCATCACCGTCCGGCAGAAGATTGACGCCGTCGCCGGCTGCCGGCCTGACACTTGTTGACTGGTAGGCAGTGGCGCGCGCTCCTTGTTCGATTTGCGGCGCACGGACCTGGACCCGGGCCGACTGGCCGAAAGGAGTGAGATGACCGCCCTCATCACCGAGGCCGACCATCATTCGGACGGTCGCCTCGGGCAGATCGAGCTTCATCCAGAGCCTGTACCAGCCGTCCTCGCCTTTCGACATGCCGGCGCGCCAGCTTCTGCCAAGCGCAAAATGGGCCGGAAAGATATGCGCTTCCTCTCGCTCGAAGTTAAACCCGGCAAAGGTGCTGCCGTTGTTGTGGCTCCAGATCTGAAAAATGACGTCTTCGACGCGGTCGGGTCGGACGTCGATCGAAAAGACATGGGAGCCCGGTTCGACCGGCACATCCCGGCCGACCAGAAAGGCGCGGTTCTTCGGGTCGAGTCCGGAGAACCGGAACTCGTATTGCCGCGGCCCGTCGCCGCTATCGCCCGCCGGTTGAAGCTGTGCGAAGGTGTTCGGTGTGAAGACCTCCTCCAGACGTTCCGAATTCTGCAAGAGGTTACCCGTTGTCGAAGCGGCCTCAACCGATGCGTCCGACACGGCGGATCGGCTCAGAATGTCAAAGTCGACGGCAGGCGGTTGGCGGGCGAGTTCGTCAGTTACGACTGCGGCAATGAACTTGTTCCCCTCGCTCGTCAGGTGGCCGAGCGCCTGTCCGTTCTCGACCTGAAAGAAGTCGCCGGGCGTGATCGTCTCGTTTTTGATGGCTTCCAGAAGCCGCTCACGGATTGGTGCGATGTGAATGTCGTATCCGGCGAGACATTCTTCGGTATGGGCGACGACGCTGGACGGTTTTTCCGAAATTTGGATTTCCTGCCCCGTCGGGACGGACACGACCATGAACCGGATGTTCGCCTCAGCCGCCTTGAGCGCCAGCCTGCGGACCAATTCGCAAGTGACTTCAACCGGATCGGCATTCGTCTTGGCCGTGCTTCGAGGGGATTGCGCATACCAGGACCGAGCATCGACGATGGCCATGATCCGGTCTGCAACGTAAATGTGCCCGGCGATCTTTTTCAGAATGCCGACGTCTTCAGGCTGTTGGTTTTCGCGCCTCGGCACGGTTGGCTCCGGTCGGGTCAATCGACCGTCCTCGACAACGAAATACGGTTTCGGATTGGTCAGAATCGAGTAGCCGGCCCATCGGATCGTCGTGTCCATGATGTCGACCATGAGGACATCGGGCTTCGTCTTTTCAAGCAGATCCTCGGCGCGTAGGACGACCTGGTCCAATCCCCATCCACCAACGGCCGCATTGTTGACGGGAATACCGGTCTCGTTTTCGAGGAACGCTGGCCAGGTCTCCCAATCCTCGACACCCGATCCCGCCGTAAAGGAGGATCCGGAAACCAGGATCCCCCCTTCATGCGCAGCCTTTTGTCCGACGGAACTGCGCCTTATTCCGTGATCGACCGTATGGATCTGGCCGGAGGAATGGTGATCCGCCATCACCCAACCGAGATTGGCATCATATCGAACCAGGCCCTTGAAAGCGGTGTTCGGCTTGTGCTGGCCGCGGAAATCGGTAAGCGCAAACACGGGAACCCCGTGCCAGAGCCGCAATCCGCCCTCGACCAGGAGCAGGGACACCAGACAGGAAACAAGAGTCGTGGCGATTGATTTCAGTATGTCGGACACAGGCGTCGCCCCAAACTTGTGCGGTTCAACCGCATATGGCCGTCAGCGTAATCAGGACCGGGATTTCAGGCTCCGGTGCACTCAGCTTCCGGCCGGTTCCGGCACCATCCGCTCGTCGACCAGTTTCCGGTAGAGCGCGTCAGCAAAGAAGCCGTTTGCAAATCCGTTCGGATGCGGATCAGGCACAGTGACCCACAGATCAGAGGGGTGCTGGTCGACGACGGAGGGCAGGAGATCCAGGAACGGAATGTCGAGTTCGTTCGCGACCGCGGCCAGACGGGCAGTGACCTCTTCGAACGGATAGGGCGTGAGTTCGCGAATTTCCGGGTAATTCACCAGGAGCACATCGCCACCGTCCGCGCGCGCCATCTCCACGATCTTGCCGATCGCGTCGCGTGCGGCCTGCCAATTGCCGTCTTCGCCATACAGGTCCGCATAATACTCTTTCCAGCCGCTGCGTTGTGAAAACAGGCGCAGGACGGAATCGAGGCGGCCGACGAAGAAATTGTAGGAGAAGGAGTTTCGCGCAAGGAAACCCGGTTCCCTGTGATCAGGCGTGAATTCCGCGTCGTTGATGAAGTAATTGATGATCACCAGATCGGGCTGAAACGTTCGTCCATGCGCCGCAAACAATTGCGCCTGCATCGGCGTGTTTGTGTTCCCGATACCGGTATTGAGAACTTCGACGCGGCGATTGTCCTGGACGAGCAGCGCCTCGAGGCGCTGCGAAAAGGTCTCTTCGGCCTTCACTCCCCATCCGAAAGTGAGCGAGTCCCCGACCATCAGAATGCGAAATGTGTCCGCCGGCTTCGCCTGCTCAACTTCCGGCCCGCGCATGCCGTGTGAATTGATCTCGATATCCACGCCCATGGCATGAAATTTCGCATTGTCGACATGCTCATGACCGATTGCGGGATCGTCGGAGAGCTTTTTGCCTTGCCGGGCATATTTCCACATTTCCAGGTCGTATTGCATGCCGTCGTCGAGCACGAAACGAACCAGGATTTCGGCCGAACCGCCGATGATAACTCCCAGAAACAGCACCGACATCGCATGAAACAGCACTCGTTTCATGTCGTTGCGTCAGAAGATCGTGTAAATGAACGGTGCCACGGCTGTGCCCTGGGTGAGCACAATCAACCCGCCGAGAAGCATGATTGCAATCATGATCGGCGCCAGCCAGAATTTTTTCCTGGCCTTCAGAAAACGCCAATATTCCTCAAGAAAACTCAACATAACGTAGTCTCGCCCAAACTCCAGTTGATGCGCATTTCGCTTAGCAGCAATACATATGCCATGCAAGTAATGATATGTCATATAATTTAGCCGCGCATATCATTTGAAATCCGACTGTGGAGAAGGCCCGGCTTCGGTCCTCAAATGCCGGATTTCATGCGGCGAAATCGTCGCCGCTGCCAAACCGCCTGGCCCGCCGTCGGCCCTACGACGGGTGGAGCCGGCAGTCGCAGCGGACAGGCCCCTGCCGCGCTCAAACAAACATGGGATCTTTCCACGGCGCCCTTGTCGCCTCCGGCGTGTCGGCCTAAGACGGAGATATGAGCAACAGGGTCAAATTTTCGTCCCAGGCCACACCGGACCTGTTGTCGGCGATGCGTTCGATTGCGCGCGAGGAAGGCCGACAATTTCAGGCCGTGCTGGAAGATGCGATGGCGCATTACATCGAGAGCAAGCGCGGAGACAATCCGCGCCCGCACGTCATGGATCATCTTCGCGCCAGCCTGATCCGGAACAACGCATGTTATCAGGACCCATGGCTGTAACCCGCCTTGCGCTTCGACCGCCGGCACAACAGGGCCGAACGGAACCAAGGGCTGCCGCATCCGGCAGACCCGGGACTATGGCGGGACCTGTGACCGACTACCTGACGACTGCGGACCTGATCGGCATCCACAAACAGCTGATCGCCACATTCGGTGGCGACGCCGCAACGCGCGACCGCGGGGCCCTGAAAGCCGCCCTCTTCCGGCCCCAGACCGGAGAATATGCCGATATCATCGAGGAAGCGGCGGCCCTGATGGAGAGCCTCACAGTCCACCGCCCGTTTGCCGAGGGCAACATGCGCACCGCCTTTGCCGCAACCGATGTGTTCTTGCGCATGAACGGCCACCGCTTCGACGGCGACCCCGAAACGACGGCAACCTATCTCGTCTATCTGAAACGGGCTGGCGATTTCCGGTTCGAAAAACTGGTGCCCTGGCTGCGCGAACTGACGTGTCCATCGACGGCCCCCACAGGCCCCGTCTCCGCGAGCCCCGCCCCCAAAAGTCCTGCATCTGCGAAGCCTGCCCCCTCGAGTCCCGCCTCAAAGAGCCCGTATGACAAGCCGCGCCTTTGAGGACTTTCCGGCCGGAGCCGAGTTCGATCTCGGCACCCATCGCGTCGTAAAGGACGAGATCATGGCCTTTGCCCGCGCGTTCGACCCGCAGCCCTTCCACCTGGACGAGGAAGCCGGCCGGACCTCGCTGCTGGGCGGTCTTGCCGCCTCCGGCTGGTACACCTGCTCAATTCTGATGCGCATGACCTATGACGCACTGCTCTACAATACGCGCAGCCTCGGCTCGCCCGGGGTGGACCGCGTAAAGTGGGGCCGCCCCGTGCTTGCCGGCGACATTCTCAAAGCGCGTATGCATATCGTCAGCGCCCGCATCTCGAAAAGCCGTCCGGACATGGGCATCGCGCTGTGCCGTTTCGAAATGCACAACCAGAGGGACGAACTGGTTCTGGTCCAGGAAACCTCGCTCCTTGTCGAAAGGCGCGGGTCCGCATGAGCTATTACGACTATGTGCCGATCGGCGTGCGCCGTGAACTCGGGTCCCACACATTCCGGGCCGAAGACATCGTCGCCTTTGCAAAGGAGTTCGACCCGCAGCGTTTTCATCTCTCCGATGAGGAAGCCGCGAAAACCCATTTCGGCCGGCTATGCGCCAGCGGATGGCATACGGGATCGATCTGGATGCGCCTCAACACCGAGACCTGGCAACGGGAAATCAAGGCTTACACGGACGCCGGTAACGAAACGCCGCGGCTCGGTCCGTCTCCGGGCTTTGAGAACCTAAAATGGACCCGTCCCGTCTTCGCCGGCGACACGGTCACCTATTTCGGAACGTTCACGGCCAAACGGCCCCTGAAATCGCGGCCCGGCTGGGCAATGCTGGATGCGTACAATGAGGGCTTCAATCAGGACGGCGACCTGGTGTTCAGCTTTGACGGCCATGTCATGATCGGGCTGTGAAGCTAGTACCTCGTCGCAGGCTGATCAGTCGCCTTCGAATTCCATAAGGGTGTGGACGCGCACACCGGTTTCCTGCAGGCGGCGCGTTCCGCCAAGATCCGGCAGGTCGATCACGAAAGCCGCGGCAACCACCTCGCCGCCGGACCGTCGGATCAGTTCGATGGCCGCATTGGCTGTACCGCCGGTTGCGATCAGATCGTCGATGACCAGCACTTTCTCGCCGGGTTTGATCGCATCCTCATGGATTTCGATCGTGTCGACGCCGTATTCCAGCTGGTAATCTTGGTCGATCGTCTTCCAGGGCAGTTTTCCCTTCTTGCGGATCGGCACGAAACCGCGCCCGAGTTCATGTGCGACCGCACCGCCCAGTATGAAACCGCGTGCCTCGATGCCCGCAACATGATCGATTTCCATCGTCAGGAACGGCACGAGCAACCCGTCGACCGACGCCCTGAACCCGACGGGATCGGCAATCAGGGTCGTGATATCGCGGAACATGATCCCGGGTTTCGGATAATCCGGGATCGTACGCACATAGCTTTCAAGGTCGACAATCCGATGCATGGTCATGGACGGCTCCCGGGTGGGGGTCAGGCTGGAAGGGGGCGGACTGGGATCACGCGTTGAGGACGCGGCCCGCCACCGCGTCGAGTTTTTTCACCAGAGCCGGATCCCGCGCGTCCGGAGCGGTGATCAGAGCATAGTCGAGCGCCGTGTCCGATCCGATCGGGCACGGTTCGTGCTCGCGCGGCAAGGTTCGGGCGAGCCGGGCAATCAGGCGCTGCGCCTTGTCCCGGTTTTCGCCGAGCACCTTGATGATGCTCTGCACGTCAACGGCTTCATGCTCATGGTGCCAGCAATCGTAATCCGTCACCATCGCGACGGTCGCGTAGCAGATCTCGGCTTCACGGGCGAGTTTGGCCTCCGGCATGTTGGTCATGCCGATGACCGAGCAGCCCCAGGATCGATAGAGGTGGGATTCGGCAAGCGTAGAGAATTGCGGGCCCTCCATCGCAAGATAGGTGCCGCCGCGCACATGCGGGATGTCTTCCGCCTGCGCGGCCGCCTCGACCTGATCGACGAGCAGAGGACTGACCGGGTCGCCGAAGGAGACATGGGCGACGCAGCCATGACCGAAGAAACTCTTCTGACGCGAAAACGTCCGGTCGACGAACTGGTCCACCAGCACGAAAGTGCCGGGCGACAGCTCCTCCTTGAGCGAACCGCATGCCGACACCGAGACGAGATCGGTTACCCCGACCCGTTTCAATGCGTCGATGTTCGCCCTGTAATTGATGCTCGTGGGGGCATGCGGGTGGCCGCGCCCGTGACGCGGCAGGAACGCCACCTGAAGCCCGTCGATCGTGCCGAGACGAAGCTGGTCCGAGGGATCGCCCCACGGCCCTGTCACGGTCTCCCACCGTGCATCCTCAAGTCCTGGCAGGTCGTATACGCCCGATCCGCCCAGAACACCCAATACCGCTTCGCTCATGTACTGCCCTTCCATCGTCCGACTGCGTGTCTTAGCAAACGCCGCGTCGGATCAGAAGAGCCAATTAACCTTAAATTCCAACGACGAAAAAGGGCCCTGCTGGAGGGCCCTTCATCCTGTCTTGCCGTGCGTTACCGAGAGCCGGTCAGTGGTCGACGTCAGCCCACAGCTTGCGCTTGCTGTAATACATCAGGAACGCGAAGGCGACGAGGAAGATCATCACGACCAGACCGGTCTGCTTGCGCTCCATCAGTTTCGGCTCGGCAGCCCACATCAGGAAGGCCGACACGTCGCGGGAATATTGCTGCAGGGTCTCCGGCGTTCCGTCTGTATATTCGACGAAACCATCATCCAGAGGCGGCGCCATCGACAGGGCGTTCCCTGCGATAAAGCTGATGTTGTAGTATTGACCGTCGCCGACCTCGACGCCTTCCGGCGGATCACGGTAACCGGTCAGAAGCGAGTAGATATAGTCCGGACCGGCTTCCTGGTATTGGGTGAAGATGTCGATGAGGAACCCGGGAAAGCCGCTGCTGATGTGCCGGGCTTTCGCGATCAGGGAAAAGTCCACCGGATACGCATTGTTGTTGGAGGCTCGTGCAGCCTGTTCGTTCGCGAACGGCGCAGGATGACTGTCGGACGGCCGTCCCGGCCGCATGAACATGTCCCCGAACTCGTCAGGCCCGTCCTCGATTTCGTACTCTGCTGCGATCGCCTTGACTTCGTCTTCGGTAAAGCCGGGTCCGCCCGGATCCGACAGATTGCGGAACGCCACCAGATCCATACCGTGGCAGCTCGCACAGACCTCGCGATAGACTTTGTAGCCGCGCTGCAATTGTGCCGGATCGAACGTTCCAAACGGTCCGGCAAACGACCAGTCCTGGCGCTCGATATGCACATCATAGCTTGCCGCCCGGGCATCGCCGGCAGCCAGCACGCCCACGGTCAGGACCGCCATGGTTCCCAAGAGTGCGTTTTTCAGGATCATCGAAGGGACTTCCTCTTTCTTCGCTCGGCGGTTTTCAAGCGCGCGGCCGGGACATGAACGTCATCCCGGACGCGCGTTTCAATCGCCGTATAGTCTCTGGGGCCAATCAAAGGACCCGCCCCGGGTTCCATGGCAGTTGCCCGCCCTCAGGCATTCTTATCCGGTGCGGCCGCGGATCCCGCCGGCTGCGCGGCGCCGCCAGACCCGAGCGCCTTGGCCTTCTCGAGCACCGATTGGGATATGCTTTCCGGCAGCTTCTTGGGTGTTTCAATGATTCCAAGCAGCGGCATCACGATCAGGAAGAATGCGAAATAGAGGAACGTGAAGATGCGGGCCGCAATCACGTAACCCCCTTCGGCCGGCTGTCCGCCAAGCCATCCGAGCGCGATGCAGACCACCACGAAGATCCAGAACGCCTGCTTGTAGAGCGGCCGGAAGGCAGCCGAGCGCACTTTCGAGGTGTCGAGCCAGGGCAGGATGAACAGCACCGCGATGGCGCCAAACATCAGCAGCACACCGCCGAGTTTATCCGGCACGGCCCGCAGGATCGCGTAGAACGGCAGGAAGTACCATTCCGGAACGATATGCGCCGGTGTCACCAGCGGATCCGCCGGGATATAGTTATCGGCGTGACCCAGATAATTGGGAATGTAGAAGACGAAATACGCAAAGAAGATCAGGAAGCAAACCAGCGCAAACCCGTCTTTCATCGTCACGTAGGGATGGAACGGTACCGTATCCTGTTTGGACTTGACCGACACGCCGGTCGGGTTGCCGTTTCCGGCCACATGCAGCGCCCAGATGTGCAGGATGACCACGCCCAGGATCATGAACGGCAGCAGGTAGTGCAGCGAGAAGAACCGGTTCAGCGTCGGGTTGTCGACCGCAAAACCGCCCCACAGCCATTGCACGACCGGCTCGCCGACCAGCGGCAGCGCGGAGAACAGGTTGGTGATCACCGTGGCGCCCCAGAAGCTCATCTGGCCCCAGGGCAGGACGTAGCCCATGAAGGCGGTTGCCATCATCAGGAGGAAGATGATGACGCCAAGAATCCAGAGGACTTCCCGTGGTTCCTTGTAGGATCCATAGTACAGCCCACGGAACATATGAATATAGACCGCGATGAAAAACATCGACGCGCCGTTCGCGTGCACATAGCGCAGCAGCCAGCCGTAATTGACGTTCCGCATGATGTGTTCAACGGAGGCGAACGCCATGTCGGTATGGGGCGTGTAATGCATGACCAACACGATGCCGGTGATGATCTGCACCACCAGCATGAAGGTCAGGATCGCGCCGAAAGTCCAGAAATAGCTGAGGTTTTTCGGACACGGGAAACCCGAAGTTTCGGCATGCATGAAACGAATGATGGGGAGCCGACGATCGAGCCACTTTTCGAAGCCCGTCGACGGTACATAGCTGGAATGTCCGGACATGCTGGTTTCTCGCCTCCTCGATCAACCAATTCTCAGAACGTTGTCTGAGACGAATTCAAACGGCGGAATGGGCAGATTTTCCGGTGCCGGTCCCTTTCGGATCCGTCCGGCTGTGTCGTAGTGCGATCCGTGGCACGGACAGAACCAGCCGCCGTAATCGCCGTTATTGCCGACATCGCCGATCGGGATACAGCCCAGATGCGTGCAGACGCCGACCATGACCAGCCAGGCCTCCCGACCCGGGATGGCGCGATTTTCGTCGGTCGCTTCTTCCCCTTCGGCATTGGCGTTGCGGGCGTCCGGGTCCGGCAGGTCGCTTATTGACACTGCCCGAGCGGCCTCGACTTCCTCTTCCGTGCGATACCGCACGAAAACGGGCTTGCCGCGCCACATGACGCGAATGCTCTGACCGGGTTCGATCGAGGAGATATCGACTTCCGTCGACGCCAGGGCCAAGGCCGACGCATCGGGGTTCATCTGCGCGATCAACGGCCACGCCATGCCGGCCGCTCCGACGGCGCCCATCGCCCCGGTGGCGAGAACGAGAAAGTCCCGCCGGCCCGGTTCGGGTTTTTGTGAATCTGTCACGGTCTTACCCCTTCAGTCTTCCTGCCATTCCTAATGCCCGGCCCGACACACGGCTTCCGCCAAACGAACATTCGCCGGTGTTCGCCCGGGTGGCCAGGTCGACATTCGGTCTGTGCGCAACCCGAATTCCGGGTCCAAACCATTTGCCGTCTGACCTGTCTCTCACCGTCAATACGCCAAGTCCAGCTAACCGGTTGCCACTCGGACCGTTTGTCGCAATCCGGCGTTTCGAGGTTAGAATTATTCGCATATACGCAATGCACGACTGGTTCAAGACGACGGCTCCCAGGGAAGCCGCAAAAATGCTGCGCGTTGCACTCTATCAGCCTGACATTCCCCAGAACACGGGTACTATAGTTCGACTGGGCGCCTGTCTCGGCGTTGCCGTGGATATCATCGGCCCGGCCGGGTTCACCCTGACGGACAAAGCGTTTCGGCGTGCCGGCATGGATTACCTGGAACGTGCCAGCGTCACCCGCCATGTGTCCTGGGAGGCCTTTCGATCGTCCGACCCTATTGCCCGGCGCCGTATCGTCTTGCTCACCACCAAGGCCGATCTTGCCTATACCGACTTTTCCTTCCGTCGCGACGATGTTCTTCTACTGGGCAGAGAATCCGCCGGCGTTCCGGACAAGGTGCACGCCGAAATTGTCGACCGGATTCGCGTCCCCATGCAAGCGGGCACACGCTCGCTTAACGTCGCGCTGGCCTGCGCCATGGCGCTCGGCGAAGCGTTGCGTCAAACCGGCGGCTTTCCGAAATGACACGCGTGACCGGCGGGCTGTCTGCCCGACCGGTTGCCATTTGGCCTGTTTCATGGAATGCCCGGGGAGCCCGTGTCCTGGGAAGGCGGGACCCGAATACGCCAGCGGACGGCATGCACGTCCCGCGCAAGACGAGGCAGACATGAAGCCAAAAGTACCCGACCATCCTCTCCCGGCCGATCTCGACCAGAAGAAACAGGCGGCAAGCGCCTGGTTTGCCGAATTGCGCGATTCCATCTGTGCCGCCTTCGAAACGCTCGAGGACGACTTCGATTCGACCGGCGCTTCGGCCGATGCCGGCCGGTTCGTGCGCACACCGTGGCAGCGCACCGACCATTCCGGCGCCGATGGCGGCGGCGGTGTGATGAGCCTGATGAGCGGGCGCGTCTTTGAAAAGGTCGGCGTACATGTGTCGACCGTCCATGGGGAGTTCTCTCCGGAGTTTCGCGGCCAGATTCCCGGTTCGGAGGAGGATCCGCGCTTCTGGGCGTCCGGCATCTCGTTGATCGCACACCTGCACAATCCGAACATCCCGGCCGTGCACATGAACACGCGCATGGTGGTGACGGCGCGCCAATGGTTCGGCGGCGGTGCCGATCTGACGCCGGTCCTCGATCGCCGGCGAACTCAGGACGATCCGGACACCAAGGCTTTTCATGCGGCCATGAAAGACGCCTGCGCCGGACACGCCGTGGCCGATTACGACCGCTACAAGGCCTGGTGCGACGACTATTTCTTCCTCAAACACCGCAACGAGATGCGCGGCATCGGCGGCATCTTCTACGATTACCTGAATTCCGGGGACTGGGACGCCGATTTTGCCTTTACCCGCGATGTCGGCCGCGCCTTCCGTGACATCTATCCGACCCTGGTGCGCGCCAATGCGGACACGGCTTGGTCCGAAGCCGATCGCGAGGAGCAATTGATCCGCCGCGGACGCTACGTGGAATTCAATCTTCTCTACGATCGCGGCACGATCTTCGGCCTGAAGACCGGCGGCAACGTCGACTCGATCCTGTCCTCCATGCCACCGGTCGCCAAATGGCCGTGACCTGACCGCCAAAATGGGGTCGCTTCAGGTTTTTTCCGCCCAGGACCGGACCCGGGCCAGGAGCGCGTCCCGATCGTCCGCGTAGCCCGACGCGCGCCACGCTTCTTCGGCACGGTCGAGAAGCACGCCGAGCCCCGGACCAGGCGCAATGCCCGCGGCCATTAGATCCCTGCCCCTTAGCGGAAATTCCGGCGGCGTTAGACCGGCCAGAAAGGCAAGGATATCGCTCGGGTCCATGGTGTCGGACAATCCGCCACGGGCCACAGCCACCAGAATGGCTGCTGCGACAATCGGCTTGCCATGCGCCCGCACACATTCGACCATTCCAGAACGATCCGGCAATGCGGCACGCCAGGCAACGAACGCAAGCGTGCTGATCGCCACCAGATTGCGGCGTTCCCGATTGGAAAGCTTGAGGCGACGGGCAAGCGCAGACGCCCCCTCCCCGCCATAACAGAGATAGGCCGCAAGTGCGGCCTCGACGGCGACCGTCGGATCGAGACCGGTGTCGCTGTCCAACAGGGCCGCAAGATACGCCGGATTGGGTGCGGCGGCGAACAGGGCTTGCGCGAGGCCGGTATCGGCAAGCAGACGGCATGCAGCTGCAGCGCCCGGAGCGACCATCAGTTTGCGCATCTCCTGGGCGATGCGTTCAACCGAGACCCGGCGCATGTCGGCGCGCACGCGGATGCACGCGGCAAGCCCCTCGGCATCCGGCGCGCCGCTGCCGAACTGAGCGTAGAACCGGAAAAACCGCATAAGCCGCAAATAGTCTTCCGCCAAACGCCGGTCCGGATCGCCGATGAAGCGCACCGTGCGCGTCCGGCAGTCCGCAAGCCCGCCGACCGGATCGAACACTCTACCGTCCGCATCGCAATACAGCGCGTTCATCGTGAAATCGCGTCGTTCCGCATCGATCTGCCAGGATCGTCCGAAGGCCACGACGGCACGCCGGCCATCGGTCTCCACATCGGTTCGAAGCGTGGTGATTTCGATCCCCTGGCCGCCGCGGACAGCGGTCAGCGTGCCGTGCTCGATGCCGGTGGGCACGGCTTTGAAGCCGACACTTTCGACCAGCATGCGGGTCTTGTCCGGAAGCGCGGTTGTCGCAATGTCCACATCGGACACCGGGCGCTGCATCAGCGCGTTGCGGACCGCGCCGCCGACAACGAGCGCCCGTTCGCCCTGTGTGTTCAAGACGTTCAGGAGGCGCTGCACCGGCACCGCCTCCAGCCATTCGCCCGAAAGACTAAATCCAGGTACCGGTTCCATGCCCGTCGACCGTTTTTTTCAACGTGTTTTTATACCAATTGCCTGCACACGTCCCGGGCATGGGCCAGGCGGCACTCTGGAACGGCCCGGTCACTCCGGCTCGGGTTCTTCGTCTGGGCTGCGGAATCGACCGGGTTTCAGGACACCGTCTTCGAACCGGGCCGGCTCGTAGATCGCATTCGGATCACCTGTCTGAAAGGTCGCCAGCGATGCCAGCCCGATCACCACGCAGGCCGCTCCCCCGCCGACCAGCCAATAAAACGTCCGGCCTGACAGCTCTTCCAGCGCGTTGAACCGTCCCTTCCGGAAATACAGGAACGCCGCATAGGCGATGAACGGCAACAGGAACAGCACTAGGTTGATCAGCACGACGCGTATCATGACTCATACATCCGTTCGTAGAGCGTGCGGACAATCCCCGCCGTGACGCCCCAGATATAGTGTTCGTAATAGGGCATCACATAGAACTTGCGTTCCCGGCCCTGCCAGGTGCGGCGCCCCTGATGGTGGTTGCGCGCATCCATCAGGAACGACAACGGCACCTCAAAAATCGCAGCGACCTCATCGCGATTGACCGTCAGATCCGGATCCGCTTCGACCAGACCGACCACGGGAACGATTCTGTATCCGGACCCGGTCACATAAGTATCGCCGAAACCCAGAAGGTCCACAGATTCCGACGCAAGGCCGATCTCTTCGTGGGCTTCCCTGAGGGATGCCGCCACCGGCCCGTTGTCGTCGGCATCGATTTTGCCGCCGGGAAAGGCGATCTGGCCGGCATGGGACGGCAGGTGGTCTGTCCGTCGGGTCAATAGGACGGTCGCTTCAGGCTCCCGACGGACGATCGGCACGAGCACGGCGGCATCGCGGGCGGACCGGCTTTTCAGGGAAGCTGCGATATCCGGATTGAGGAGGAAATCACCACTGTCCGGCTCCTGCGCGAGCACGTCTTCGCCAAGACGTTTGAGCCGCTCCGAGCGTCGCCGGACATCACAGGCGTTGAAACGCGATGGGGGCGTGAGCTCAGGCAAGGCGGATTTGGCGTCCGGCGCCGCAATCATTCCAGATATTCCGAGATCTCACTTTCCGGCACCATCGGATAAAACTCGCCGGTGCTCCAGACGCCAAAGTACGGCGTATCGGAGACCTTTTCAATGACACCGATTTCGGCAAGCTCATAAAGCAGCGGCCGCGCGAGTCTGGCCTCCAGGCGGTCACGTACGAGCACGTAGGGCTTCTGTCCTTCGGTGGCTTTTTCTTCCTCAAACCGCAAGGGATGCTGTTTGCCCACGCTTACGACGTCGCCGACATTGGTCCGCAACACCAATTGTTGAGTCTTGCCGGTGCCGACGACCTGTAACTCCACCGCGACAAATGGCGCATCCTCGACCGTAATCCCCACCTTTTCGACCGGCGTCACGAGCACATAGTCGTCACCGTCCTTGCGCAGGACGGAGGCAAACAGCCGCACCAGCGCTTCCCGACCGATCGATGAGCCCCGATAATACCACAATCCGTCGGCCGCAATGCGCATGTCGATGGCGCCGCTGTGCGGCGGATTCCACTTATGAACCGGTGGCTTAAGCGCGCCGAGGCCTCCGGCGCGGGCAATCAGCGCTTCCAGTTCGCCGGGAACCTGTCCGAGCCCGTGAGTTTCGAATTCACCTGCCATATCCGCCATTTCCGAGCACGCGGCTTACCTCGCGGCGATTGTCACCGGATGCCGGTTCCAGTCAAATGCAAAGCGATATCGCGCACCATCAATTTCGCTCGAATCGCTCGAAAGTGTGATTTAATCGTCGCGGGCTCGGCGCCTATCATCGCAATTCCGGCCCGCCGAACTACATTGCAGAAGGGGCGTGTTCTGGGGTCGGCGGAGACCCGAAGGGACAATTCAGAAAACTTAAACAGCTTCAGACAACTGGGACAGGATGTGTGGCCATGACAGTGATTGATCGCGGCGATCACCAGACCGATGCGGCAATTGTAGCGGAAGCGGAAAAGGCGGTGGGACGGATCGCCGCCGCCCGCAAGGCGATCGGCGGCGTGATCTTCGGCCAGGAAAGCGTCATCGACAACGCACTGGTGACGATTCTGGCCGGCGGACACGGTCTCCTGGTGGGTGTCCCCGGACTGGCCAAGACCAAACTGGTCGAGACAATGGGGACCGTGCTCGGCATCTCGACGAACCGGATCCAGTTCACGCCGGATCTGATGCCGTCGGACATTCTGGGCAGCGAAGTGCTCGATCAGAATCCGGACGGCTCGCGATCCTTCCGCTTCATCAAGGGTCCGATCTTCACGCAATTGCTGATGGCGGACGAAATCAACCGGGCCAGCCCGCGCACCCAGTCGGCCCTGCTGCAGGCCATGCAGGAATATCATGTGACGATCACCGGCGCGCATCACGATCTGCAGCGCCCGTTCCATGTGTTGGCAACCCAGAACCCGCTGGAACAGGAAGGCACCTATCCGCTGCCGGAAGCCCAGCTTGATCGCTTTATCATGCAGATCGACGTCGTCTATCCGGACCGCGATGCGGAACGTCAGATCCTGATCGAGACGACCGGGGTAGAGGAAGGCGGTGCGGACGCAGTTCTGGACGGCGCTGAACTCATGCAATTGCAGGGACTTGTGCGCCGCCTGCCGGTCGGCGAAAGCGTGATCGAGGCAATTCTTGAACTGGTCCGCGCGACACGACCCGACGACGCCGAGGATTCGGTCGCCCGATTGATTGCCTGGGGCGCCGGTCCCCGAGCCAGCCAGGCGCTGATGCTCGCCGTTAGGGCCCGGGCCCTGATCGACGGGCGCCTGGCGCCGTCGGTCGACGACGTGATCGCTCTGGCGGAACCGGTACTGCAACACCGCATGGCGCTGACCTTCGCTGCCCGCGCCGACGGCAAGACCGTTCGCGACGTGATTGGCGAGGTGAAGGCCAAACTCGGGTAACGGAGCACAGGCACAGCACATGGCACTGGGCTTCAGAAAACCATCCGAAGATAAATCTTGGCCGAAACTGCTCGGCGAAGGTCGATCGCTCGCCAAGTCGCTTCCCGATCTTCTGGTCGAGGCGCGGCGGATTTCCAATACCATCGTCGCCGGCTGGCATGGCCGCCGGCGCAGCGGACCGGGCGAAACCTTCTGGCAATTCCGGCCGTTTGTCAGTGGTGAGACCACGCAGGCGGTCGATTGGCGGCGGTCGGCACGCGACGACCATATTTATGTCCGCGAACAGGAATGGGAGGCGGCCCATACTGCCTGGCTTTGGACCGACCTTTCCTCGTCCATGAATTTCAAGTCGGATCTGGCACCGGTGACCAAACGCGAACGGTCGCTGGTTCTCATGTTTGCGGTTGCCGACCTCTTGGCCCGCGGCGGCGAACGGGTCGGCGTGCTCGGCCTGTCGCGTCCTGTCGCCAGCCGCAATGCCGCCGAACTTGTCTCCAATACCCTTCTGCACGCCAAGCTCGACGCCGCGTGGCCGGACACGCAGATGGTCCGCGAGTTCTCCGAGGTCATCGTGATCGGCGATTTCCTTGACCTTGTGTCCGACCTGACGACGTGGCTTGACGGACTTGCAGCCTCGGGCGCGCGGGGTCATCTCGTCCAGGTTCTGGATCCGCTGGAAGAAACCTTTCCCTTTGGCGGGCGAACCGAATTCATCGATCCCGAAACCGGCATGAAGCTGGTTTCGGGACGTGCCGAGGATTGGCGAGAGCACTATCTGGAGCGCATGCGCGAGCGCCGTGAACGGCTCCGGCTGTTTGTCGACCGACTTGGCTGGACATTCCAGATTCACCACACCGACAGGCCCGCATCCGAACCGTTGTTGGCGCTTTACGCCGGGCTTTCGGCGTCCGATGCCGGCGGCGCGGGCCGCGACAGGCCGCGCGGTCTGATTGGGGAGGTGCGCCTGTAATGTTTTCCCTTCCGCTGGCATTCACGACTCCCATCGTCCTGACAGGCCTCGCCCTTCTGGCCGGCATCTGGTTTCTGCTGCGCCTGGTGCCGCCGCGCCCCAAGGAAGTGACGTTTCCGCCCACCCGTTTGCTGCTCGACAGCCCGAACCGCGAAGAGACGCCGGCCCGGACGCCGTGGTGGCTGACGCTGTTGCGGCTCGTGTTGGCCGCTCTCATTATCATCGCGCTCGCCGGACCGATCTGGCGGCCCCTGGAAGCCGGCACGGCCGCCGACGGTCCCCTTGCCCTCGTTGTCGACAACGGCTGGGCCTCCGCTTCGCATTGGGAAGAAGTCCTCTTCACCGCAAACGGGCTGATCGAGGCGGCGGAAAACCGCAATCGTTCGGTTGCGCTGATCGCGACGGCCGACGGTCAGGCCCAGACCTTCGAACCGGTGTCCGCAGCCGATGCGCGCGACCGGCTGCGCGCCCTGGAACCGCGCCCCTGGCCGGCCGACCGCGGCAGCCTCGCGGCCGGGCTTGGTGGCCTGTCAGACCTCGTCGGAGAAGTCGTCTGGCTTGCCGACGGTATGAGCGGCCAGGACGATCCGGACTTCCTGCAGGCCTTGTCGCAACTGCCGTCAACCGTGCCGATTGCCCTGTACGAGCCCGGTGAGAACGCGGCGACGGCCCTGGTGGAAACCGCCAATGATGCCGATCGGCTGACCGCACGGGTTGTTCGGGCCTCGCCGGGTCCCGCACAATCGGGAGCGTTGAGCGCGGTCGACGAACGGGGTCGGCCCATAGGCTCCGCCACCTTCGCGTTCGAGGCCGATCAGACCGAGGCAGAGGCAGCCTTCGAACTGCCCATCGAATTGCGCAACCAGATCGCCCGCCTCGAACTGGCCGATAAGGTCGATGCCGGATCGGTCTTTTTCCTCGACGAACGCTGGCGGCGCAGAACCGTCGGATTGCTTGCCGGATCCGGGTTCGACATGGCGCAGCCGCTCCTGTCGCCGATCCATTACCTCTCTCAGGCCCTGGTTCCGTTTGCCGACGTGCGGGTGCCGCGCGAGAGCGAGATCGCCGCGGCATCGAAGGAACTGATCGACCAGAACGTCTCCGTAATCATGCTGGCCGATATCGGCACACTGGTCGGCGACGGCGCAGATCAATTGCAGACCTGGGTCGAAGACGGCGGCATGCTGGTCCGTTTTGCCGGCCCGCGGCTCGCCGAGGGCGCGTCCGGCCTGTTGCCGGTCCGGCTCCGCGACGGCGAACGCACGCTCGGCGGAAACCTGTCCTGGGAAGAACCGCAACCGATCGGGCAATTCTCCGAAGGCACGCCGTTCGCCGGACTGAGAGTTGCCGAAGACGTCACGGTTACGCGCCAGGTCCTGGCCGAACCCGATGTCGATCTTCCCGACAAGACATGGGCGAGCCTGGCCGACGGCACGCCGCTCGTCACGGCGGATCAGATCGGCCGCGGTTGGATCGTCCTGTTTCACGTCACAGCGGACACGACATGGTCGAACCTGCCGCTATCGGGAACGTTTGTTGAAATGCTGCGCAAGATCATCGCCTTTTCCAATGCCGCCGGGGCCACGACCCAAGGAACCGACGATCAGGAAGCCAGCCTGCCGCCGTTGCGGACACTCAACGGTTTCGGAGAAATCGGACCGCCGACGCGGGACGCGCGCGGGATTTTCGAGAGCCAATTGTCAACTCTCGTGGCCAATGCCGAAAATCCGCCGGGTCTGTACGGAACCGAGGACGGGTTTCGGGCGCTCAACCTGTTCCACAGCGGCCGCGTCCCGCAGCTCCTCGACTCCGCAAACCTTACCGATAGAGCAGAACAGCGGGAATATGCAGCGTCGGAACCGCTCGACCTGACACCGTGGTTGTTCTTCGTAGCCCTGTTGCTGCTTCTGGCGGACACGATCGTGATGATTTTCGTGCGCGGCCTTCCGAAAATACCCTTCCCGCGCGCGGGCACCGCTTCGGTCATCGCCGGCGCTCTGGTTTTTGGCGCGCTTTCGCCGATCGATCGCGCCCATGCCCAAAGTCAGACGGATGGTGATGTCCAGGCCCTGATTGATTCGGCCCTGAAAACCCGCCTCGCCTATGTCATGACCGGCGTTGCTCCGGTCGATGAGAAAGCGCGCAACGGCCTGCTGGGCCTGTCGCTTTATCTCGCCGACCGGACCGCGCTCGAACCCGGCCCCCCGATCGGCGTCAATCTCGACGAGGACGAACTGGCCTTTTTCCCATTGCTGTATTGGCCGGTCAGCGCGGACTCGCCGGAACCGAGCGAACGCAGTCTTGCCCGGATCGACGGCTTCATGAAAAGCGGCGGAACCGTTATCTTCGACACCGCCGACCAGTTTGCGGGATCGAGATCGGGCGGCTTTTCGACGACGCCCGAAGGCCAGAAACTCCGCGAAATCCTGGTAAAGCTGAACGTGCCGCCGCTCGAACCGGTGCCCGGTGACCATGTGCTGACCAAGGCGTTCTACCTGCTGCAGGACTTTCCGGGCCGGTGGACCGGTTCGCCGCTCTGGGTTCAACGTCTGCAGACGGCCGAGCAGGGGGACCGCCCGGTCCGGGCGGGCGACGGCGTTTCGCCGCTGATGATCACCGGCAATGATTTTGCCGGCGCCTGGGCCATATCCGAAACCGGCGAATACCTTTACCCGACCGTCCCGGACAATGCCCGCCAGCGCGAACTGGCGTTCCGGGTCGGGGTCAACATCGTCATGTACACGCTGACCGGCAATTACAAGGCCGATCAGGTGCACGTGCCGGCGCTGCTGGAACGGCTGGGACAATAGGAGGAGACAGGCATGTGGTCGATCGCCTTTGATCCGGTCCTGCCGGTATGGCTTCTTGTCCTGCTCGGCATTGTCGGGCTGGCGCTGGTCGGTGTCGGTCTGGTCCAGAGACACCGCGGGGCCGCGGTTCGGGTGCTGGCCTTTGCCGCCCTGTTCGTCGCCCTGCTCGACCCGGCGTTGCAGCGCGAAGACCGGGAACAATTGTCAAGCGTCGCCGCAATTGTCGTCGACCGCAGCGAAAGCCAGGGATTGGCCGAGCGCACGGCGGAAACCGATGCGATGGTCGAGAACCTGACGGCAAGACTGGAACGGCTTAACAATATCGACGTACGCATTGTTGAATCCGGCGGCCAGACCGACCGCCGCAACGACGGGACCGTCTTGTTCTCCGATCTCAACAACGCCTTGTCCGACGTTCCGCCGGAACGGGTCGCCGGTGCGGTTCTTGTCACCGACGGTCAGATCCACGACATCCCCGAAGCCGCCCGCCAACTCGGTTTTTCCGCGCCCCTGCATGGCTTGATCACCGGCAGCGAGGACGAGCGGGATCGTCAATTGGTGCTGAACCGCGCGCCGCGTTTCGGCCTGATCGGCGAGGACCAGGTCGTGACGCTCGCCGTGCGCGACCATGGCATAACCGACGGCGGCCGGGTCACGATCGCCGTCAAGCGCGACGGGGAACCGTTGCTTGAGGAACGCGTCGCGCCCGGCCAGACCATCGACATTCCAGTGCCGATTGCCCATGCCGGCTCGAACATTTTTGAGTTCGAAGCCGAGAGCCTCGACGGTGAACTGACCGACATCAACAACCGGGTTGTGGTCACGATCGAGGGCGTGCGGGAAAACCTGCGCGTTCTGCTGGTGTCCGGGGAACCGCATGCCGGGGAGCGCACCTGGCGCAACCTTTTGAAATCCGATGCCGCCGTCGACCTCGTGCATTTCACGATCCTGCGGCCACCGGAAAAGCAGGACGGCACGCCGATCAACGAATTGTCGCTGATCGCATTTCCGACCCGCGAGTTGTTTTCGATCAAGATCAACGAATTCGACCTGATCATCTTCGACCGCTACCGAAGGCGCGGTGTGCTGCCGCTCCTGTATTTCGACAACATTGCCCGCTACGTGCGCGACGGCGGCGCGGTGCTGATAGCGTCCGGTCCGGATTACGCGCATTCGAGCAGCGTATTCCGCACGCCCCTGTCGACGATCCTGCCGGCCGAACCGACCGGCAACGTTTTCGAAGAGCCCTATGTCGCCGAAGTCAGCGAAACCGGCGACCGCCATCCGGTGACGCGCGATCTGCCGGGCGGCGCGACCACGCCGCCGTCCTGGAGCCGCTGGTTCCGGCTGGTGGACGTGATTCCGAATGACGGCCAGATCGTCATGCAGGGACCGGAAGAACGCCCGCTTCTCATCCTCAATCGCGAAGGCGAAGGGCGGGTCGCGTTGATGCTGTCGGACCATGCCTGGCTGTGGGCGCGCGGCTTCGAGGGCGGCGGGCCGCACGTGCCGCTGCTGCGGCGGCTTTCGCATTGGCTGATGAAGGAACCGGACCTTGAGGAGGAGGCCCTGCGCCTGAAGGCCCGCGATGGACGCCTGACCATAGAACGTCAGACCCTGTCGGAGGGCATCGAACCGATCTTCCTGAAGTTCCCGAGCGGCCGGACCGAAGAGGTCACGCTGATCGAGGATGGGAGCGGCATGTGGACCGCCGTTGTCGAATCCGACGAACTCGGCATTCATACCGCCGAAGAAGGCGAACGCCGTGCGCTCACCCATGTCGGCCCCGTCAATCCGCGCGAATACACCGATGTGCGGTCGACGACCGACCTTCTGGCCAATCTGGCCGAGGAAACCAGCGGCAGCGTACGGCGGGTCGGAGCCGACCACGATGCCAATCTGCGGGTCGTTCCGATGCGGGCGAACCGGTCTTATTCCGGCTCGAACTGGATCGGACTGAAAACCACCGACGCATACGTTTTGCGCGGCGTCGACCGGTATTCGCTGTTGGCCGGCTTCCTCGGACTGGCCATCCTGCTTGGGCTGCTGTCAGCGACGTGGTACCGGGAAGGACGCTAAGCGGTGTCCTTGTAAGCCTCGGCAACGCCGCCCACGGCGGCGACCACGCCGCCTGGCAGTGTTTTTTTATGGCCGCCCGGTCGCGCAACGAGCACCCGCGCCGGATCGACCGGCGCCGGAAACCCGATCGAACCCGGGGCGACTGGCGCAAATCCGAGCGGTCCGTAATACGGCAGATCGCCGACCAGCACGACAAAGGACACGAATTGCGCTGCCGCCGCCTCAAGGCTTGCACGCACCAGCGCCCTTCCCGCCCCTTTCCCCGAATAGGTCGGATGAACGGCAAGCGGCCCGAGCAGCATGGCCTCGGTCGTGCCGATCGTGATGGCCGTGTAGCGCACAGAGCCGATCAGACCGGGACCGTTGAGCGCGACGAAACTCAACGAGCGCACCGGCTCGGAACCTTCCCGAACCCGGAACGCGGCCTTTACGTGACGGCCCGGGCCAAAACAGACGGCATGCAGATGGTCGATGGGAGGTTCGTGGTCCGGCGCCTCGGGCCGGATGGCATAGATCGGAGAAGTCATATCTGTCAGGTCTCACATCGGAGCGGAGGGACGCGGGCCGCGCCCGTACCGACGTGGAACGGGCCGCCTAGCGCGCGCAGGCGAACGCGACCGGCAACAAGCCGGGGGCGATGCGTCGTCGTCGGAGTGTCATGCGCGGCATGAGCGATGGTCCCTTGGGCAGGGAAAAAATCATCCTGCCGTTCCGAAGTGCGCGGGGACGTAACACGCGGCAGTCAAAAGGTAAAGACGCTCCACGACGATTGTTTCCCGAGGTGAAACAGCGTGTTCACAACCCTTGATCGTTCGGCGCAAAAGGCTAACTGGAGAGCGAACAACGGTTTTTCGGAGATTGAACAATGGGCCTTCTCGTCGATGGCGTCTGGCAGGACACGTGGTACGACACAAAATCGACCGGCGGGAAGTTCGTCCGCAAGGATGCGCGGTTCCGCAATTGGGTGACGGCAGACGGTTCGGCCGGTCCGTCCGGAAAGGCCGGCTTCAAGGCGGAAGCCGGACGCTACCATCTCTACATTTCCCATGCCTGCCCGTGGGCGCATCGCACACTGATCTTCCGACGCCTGAAGGGCCTGGAAGACCTGATCTCGCTGTCGGTGGTCGATCCGGACATGATGGACAAGGGCTGGTCGTTCTCCGATGCACCGGGAACGATCCCGGACAGCATCCATGGCGCGAAACACATGTTCGAGGTCTATACGAAGGCGGATCCGACGTTTACCGGACGGGTTACCGTGCCGGTGCTGTGGGACAAAAGCCAGTCAACGATTGCCAGCAATGAATCCTCCGAGATCATCCGGATGTTCAACTCGGCCTTCGACAACCTGACCGGCAACAATGCGGACTATTATCCGCAGGACCTGCGGGCAGACATCGATGCCGTCAACGACCGCATCTACAACACGGTCAACAACGGCGTGTACAAATGCGGCTTCGCAACCACCCAGGAGGCCTATGAGACGGCCTTCGTGGAGCTGTTCGACACGCTGGACGTGCTTGAGGATCGGCTGTCGGGCCAGCGCTATCTGGTGGGCGACCGGGTGACGGAGGCCGACTGGCGCCTGTTCACCACTCTGGTTCGTTTCGATCCGGTCTATTTCGGGCATTTCAAATGCAACAAGCGGCGCATCGCCGATTATCCGAACCTGTCGAACTACCTGCGCGATCTTTACCAGATGCCCGGCATTGCCGGGCTGACGCACATGGATCACATCAAGCGGCACTATTTTTACAGTCACGAATCGATCAACCCGACCCGCATCGTACCGTTGGGTCCGGAAATCGATCTGGATGCGCCGCACGACAGGGCCCGCTTCGGCGCGTGACGCTGTCCCGCCGCTACCAGAATCCGGTCGGAGCCGATCCGTCAAGGACCTCGTCGAGCCGGCGCCGGGTCGACGGCGTCACATCCTCCGGAATGGCGTTGCGGGCAAAAAACTCAACGTCGCTGATTTCCCGATTGGGAACGGCAAGGTCCCGCTCCCGCCGCCAGTCATCAGCGACGAACAACGCCACGTGGTCCCGCCGCGAGGCCGTCGTGTTGTAGTAGAGCCCGAAGAGGGCAAGCCCGTCGACGCCGAGGCCGGTTTCCTCCAGCACTTCCCGCCGCGCCGCCTGCTCGATCGTTTCTCCGACATCGACCCCGCCACCCGGCAGATACCATCCCGGCACGTAGGTATGCCTGATCAGCAAAACACGATCCTGATCGTCGGTGATCAACACCCGCGTACCCAGAGTCATCGGCCGCGTGGCAAGCGCGAAGGCGTGGAAAAGCCGCCGGACAAGAGGGTGAGCACCGATCGTCCTCATGCGCGGAGAAACCGCTTCCGGTCGGGCGTCAAATCGGCTATCGCGACCCGATGTTTCGTCTGGCGCATATTTCCGACCCCCATCTCGGACCGATTCCCGCGCTCGGGCCCGGTGACTATTTTAACAAGAGAGTATTGGGCCTCCTGTTCTGGAAGGGCAACCGCAAACGCCACATGGGCGCCGAATGGCGCGACCGTCTGATCGCCGACCTGAAAGACGCGGCGCCCGACCACATCGCGGTTACCGGCGATATTACGAATCTGGCGCTGGAGACGGAATTCGAACGCGGCCGGGCCTGGCTCGAGAGCCTTGGCGACCCACGGGACGTCTCGGTGATTCCCGGCAATCATGATGCCTATATTCGCGGCGCCTTCCGGCGACACGCTCCGCAATGGGCACCCTTCATGTCCGCAGACACCGCCCCCGAAACGATCGCGTTTCCCTATCTGCGCAAGCGAGACGATCTTTGCCTGATCGGAACGAGCACCGGTATCGCCATGCCGCCGTTCGTCGCCGGCGGTGTTTTCGGCCGGGCGCAGGCGGCCCGCCTTGAAGCCATGCTCGGCGATCCGTCCATTGCGGACACGTTTCGGATCGTCATGATCCATCACCCGCCGCAGCCGCGCGCGACGCTTTTCCGGAAATCGCTGTTCGATGCGGAAGTCTTCCGACAGGTCATCGCGCGAACCGGTGCCGACCTGATCCTGCACGGGCACACCCATCTTGCGACCCGCGCCGCAATCGCCGGACCGGCAGGACCGGTTCCAGTGGTCTGCGTTCCGGCAACGTCCAACGGCCCGGGCGCGAGCCGCCCCGCCGGCCGGTACAACCTGTTCGACATCGCGCGCACGGCGTCGGCAGGCTGGCAGGCGTTGTGGACGGAACGCGGCTTCGATTCCCGGACCGGCGAATTGGTGACGTTTCGCGACCGCGAACCTATTGGCTCGTTTCGGCCGGCGGCACCGTCTCAATGAGGCCGAGGGCCGCGCGCACCGTGTCCACGATATCCGGGTCGAGGTAGTAGAGTGCACCGAACATGACGGCCAGCCCGGTCAGCAATCCGAACAGATAGATCGCAAAACCCGGCCTCGGGGTCGGTTCGACGTCCTCTACGGTTTCCACCCGCTCGGCTTCGCGGCGCTGCGCTTCTTCATGATAGCGGGATTGCACGATGGCGAGCCAGTCGCCGTCGATGGCACGGTCCCGCTCCACGAAGCGTTCGGCAAGGTAGTCGGCGACGGCCTGGCCGATGGCGCCGACATCGTCGCTTTCGCGCACGACGATCCGGCCCAGCCTGGTATCCCGCAGAAACCGGTAGGTCCGGCTGTCGCGGTCGATCGAGACATGACTGGTCGCGTCGACCCAATAGCGTGGTTTTTCTGCATTCGACAGGGTCAGAAGCACCCAGTCGGCATCCGCCGGCACGTCCTTTGCCAGGTCGCGCAGATGCTCCTGGAGCGCCTGCAACAGGACACGGTCGCGTTCGCGCAACTGCTCCATGGCGTCCTGGCGGTCGGCCATCGCGTCGCGGATCTTGACGATCGACGGTTGCAGCCGCGGCAGCGCTGCCGCGTCCGGCTTTTCGGCTTCCGCTTCCGTCGCGTCGTTTTCGTTCATTGCTTTGTGTGCATCCATGATGATATCGCTTTTTCCGGTGTCGTTGTCAGGTCGAGCCACCATGCGGCGCTCCCTTGGTCCCGTCGTTCCGCCACCCTGAGCAGTGCTTACATACGATGACCGATCTTCCCAAAAGCGCGCAAAAAGTCGCGCATGCGCTTCAGGAATCCGGCCTCGACGCGTCGATCATCGAAATGCGCACGCCGACCCGGACCGCCGACGAGGCGGCTGCAGCCTGTGGCTGCACCCCGGGCCAGATCGTAAAATCACTCGTTTTTCGTGGAAATGCAACCGGTTCGCCGGTTCTGCTCTTGGTCTCGGGTGCCAACAGGGTCGACCTTGAGACGGTTGCCGAACCGCTCGGCGAGGCGTTGACGCGCCCCGATGCAAGTTATGTTCGGGATGTGACGGGTTATGCGATCGGCGGGATTCCGCCGCTTGGACACGCGACACCCTTGCGGACGTTTTTCGACGTCGACCTTCTGGCCTATCCGGTCGTCTGGGCGGCGGCCGGCACGCCGACATGCGTGTTCGCCGCCCAACCGGACCGCCTCGCCGAGGCCGCGAGCGCCGAGCCGATCCGGATGAACAACGGGCCAGGCACACCGTAACGCCACCCTTCTTGATAGCGAGGAATGCCCCATGAATGTCGACGGCACGCCGTATCGAACCATCTGGCTCAACGAGGATGGATGGTCCGTTGCCATCATCGACCAGACGCGGTTTCCGCATGTTTTTGAGACGGTGACACTGCGCACGGTCGACGATGCGGCCCATGCCATTGCCAGCATGCAGGTGCGCGGCGCGCCGCTGATCGGGGCAACGGCCGCCTACGGAATGTGCCTGGCTGTCCGTGCCGATCCGTCCGACGAAAATCTTGACAGCGCGTACCGGACGCTGCACGCGACGCGCCCCACGGCGATCAATCTGAAATGGGCGCTCGACGAGATGCGCGCTGCGTTGCGCAATCTTGCCCGTGAAGACCGGGAGACACGCGCCTACCAGCGGGCCTGGGAGATCTGTGATGAGGATGTGGAGATCAACCGCTCGATCGGCCGCCACGGACACGCCATCCTCGCCGATATCGCTTCGCGCAAGGCGCCCGGCGAACGCGTCAATGTGCTGACCCATTGCAACGCGGGATGGCTGGCGACTGTCGATTGGGGCACCGCAACGGCCCCCATCTACACCGCATACAATGAAGGCATGGACATCCACGTCTGGGTCGACGAGACCCGGCCGCGCAACCAGGGCGCCTCGCTGACCGCCTGGGAACTCGGCCATCACGGCGTTCCGCATACGGTGATCGCGGACAATGTCGGTGGCCATCTGATGCAGCATGGTCTGGTCGATCTGGTGATCACCGGCACCGACCGCACGACAGCGGCAGGTGATGTCTGCAACAAGATCGGCACCTATTTGAAGGCGCTCGCCGCCAAGGACAACGACATCCCGTTTTATGTCGGACTTCCCTCCCCGACCATCGATTTCACGATCCGCGACGGGGTGCGGGATGTGCCGATCGAACAACGGTCCGGCGACGAGGTGTCCCGCATGACCGGACGCACGGACGACGGACGCATCGAAACGGTCACCATCGTGCCTGACGGCTCGGATGTGGCGAATTATGCCTTTGACGTCACGCCGGCACGGCTTGTCACCGGACTGATCACCGAGCGCGGCGTATGTGCCGCGTCCGTCGAGGCGATCGCGACCATGTTCCCCGAGCGGGCATCGGACGAAGCCTGACGCCTAGGGCACGCGCCGACCGGTTTCGCCAGTATCCGATCAAGCGGATTCGCGCACGTTCGGCGTCGCGAGATCGGTTTCGCGCGCGGCCAGCCAGTCGGTTGCCGCATCCGGGGCCATCGGACGGGCAACCTGATATCCCTGCACCTGCATGCAGCCGAGCGCGTTGAGAAATGTCCGTTGCGCCTCGGTCTCGACCCCTTCGGCCAGCACATCGATGCCGAAGTTCCGGGCGACGTCGACCAGCGTCTTGATCAGGTCGATGTTCTGGGCTTCCGTCCCGATCGCGCCGACAAAGGTCCGGTCGATTTTCAGCCGGTTGATCTTGTAGCGCTTCAAATGACTCAGTGCCGCGTAGCCCGTTCCGAAATCGTCCAGTTCGACGGTCACGCCAAGATGCTGCAGCCGATCGATCATCTTGCCGATGGATTCGTTACGCTGGTCGGTCAGCACGGCTTCGACCACTTCGATGGCCACCTTGTCCGGGTCGATGCCATACCGCTCCATGCGTTCCTGCAGGAATTCCACGAACCGGTCGTCCCGGATCTGCTGGGATGAAACGTTGATCGACACGACACCGTACTCGAACCCCTTTTCGGTCCAGGACTGGGCTGCGGCCAGCGCATGGTCGATGACGCGCTTTCCGATCGGCACGATCAGGCCGCTTGACTGGGCCACCGGCATGAAGTGTTCGGCGCTGATCAGGTCCTGTTCCGGGTGCCGCCAGCGGACCAGTGCCTCCATGCCGACGACCTTGTCCTCATCGTCGCGGACCTGCGGCTGGAAATGCACTTCGAATTCGTCGTTGGCGATCGCCCGGCGCAGATCGGCTTCGATCTTTTCGCGTTCCTCGAAGTCGCGGCGCATTTCCGGAGAGAAGAACGAGACACGGCCCCGTCCCTCTTCTTTCGCCCGGTAGAGCGCGATGTCGGCGTTGATCAGCAATTGTTCCGGATCGACCTCGTCGTCCGGATAGATCGAGATGCCGACGCTCGCCCCGGTCGTCACCGTGTGCGAGCCGCACTGGATCGGCCGGCTCATCTTTTTCAGGATCCGCGTGCCGATCCGGGCGGCCTCCGTCGGTTCGGCTTCGATCGGTGCGATGATCACGAATTCGTCTCCGCCAAGCCGGGCGATCGTATCGCCCCGGCGCACGGAGCGTTCGAACCGCCGGGCCGCCGCCACCAGGACGGAATCCCCGACCGCATGTCCGAACGTGTCGTTGATCGCCTTGAACCGGTCCAGATCGATATGCAGGATCGCCACCCGGCGCTTGTTGCGGGCCGCCGAGGCGATTGCTTTTTCCAGTTCCTCCGCGCATTGCCGGCGGTTCGGAAGATTGGTGAGCATATCGTGCAAAGAGGCATGCTCGACCTTGGCTTTGGCCTCGACCAGATCCGACGTGCGTTCGGCAATCGACCGGGCAAGCGGTCGGAAGATGAACACCGCCTGGATCAGGAGTGCAAGAAGCAGGGCTGCGGTCCAGAGCGCGTGGCCGAAGGCCACGTTTTCGGCCTTAATCACGGCCTGGCGCTCATGTTCGGCGGCCGCCAGGTTGAGTGAGGTCAGGAGGTCGCCTTCCACCATCCCATGCAGTTTCTCGTAGGCGAGTTCGGCGGCCGGGCGGTCGGAATCGATCTCCGCGACCATCTGATCGATGAGCGCAACATAGGCCCTGAGTTTTCGGTCGATGGTCCAGGGCTCGGAAAAATGCAGCCGGTGGATCGAGTCCGACAGATCGCGCGACAGGCCGAGCAGCGGATCGCCGGTGGTCAGCGCGGTGTGCGATGACAGCATCAGTTCGCGCGCCTTTTCAAGTTCCTCCCGCGCGCGAGACTGCGCCTGCGGCGTGGTCGCATTCAGCATTTCCCCGGCAAGCGTCGCCGATCGCTGCAGGAGCATCGCCTGACGGGCGCTGATGTTCACCACCGACGGCGCAGTTTCCGATCCCGCGCTGATCTGCGTCAGGATTGCAAAGCCCGCCACGCAGACAAGCGCGCTGAAGGCGAGCGCCACCAGGTAGGCGCTGGTCATGCGCTTCAGGAAAAACGGATAGGCCAGTTCGGTGGCACGCGGATCCGCCCGCTGATCATTATCGGCGGTCATCAGGCATGTCCCTCCGCGAAAACAGTATTCGGCAACATCGCGCAAGGATCGGCGGCGCGTCCTTCAAAAGCGCAAAGGAATTGTTTTCAATTTAAAGTAATGTCGCCACCTGTCGGCGCAGGGTTAGGAAGAGGCCGTCGGGATCGATAGGGTTTTAGTCAAACTCGACCGCTTCGATACTCTGGATCCGGGGCGGGCCGGACTATCGTCGGCAAAAAGAAAGGCCGCCGAAGCGGCCTTTCCGTGAGATAAGGAATTCACCTTGCCTCTGGATTAGATTGCTCGGGACACCCGAATGGTGAAGGCTGCTCCACTGTCCGGACCCCCGAAAAGGCACTGGCGAATTGCCGTATTCCCACTAGACATTGGATCACCTCCTTTCTGATAGTTGCTGACGAGACCGAGTATGGGGCCGAATCAATCCGTCCCAAAGCCTCCAAATCGTCTCATGCCGCAGCGCGGTCGAAATTCGAAAGACCTGTTGCCGAATTGCACGACCGCATCAGCTGTTGATCGTTTGTGAGACCGGTTGCAGCGCGCCCTCGCCCTGCAGACCGGTTTCCGGTTCGACCTCCGGCGCGATCGATCCCATGGCCTCCAGGTGAAGCGGCAGCAGGGCCGGCGGCCTGGTATATTCTTCCGGCACGGCGGCCAGGCCGAGGCGCGTGAGGACCGCGCCGACCGGTTGCCATGCCGATCCCATCGCAAACGGGATGGCCAGAAGCGGACCGAGGAAGACCGGCAGGGCAAACAGCGTGGCCATCGTGAACCCGTTGTACAGCCACGCCATGGAAATCGCGCCGAAAACGGTCGGCATCCAGAGACGTTTGACGGCAACGGCCATCGGTACGGCATGACTGGTGCGCTGCTGCGACGGCCAGCCGATCTTGCGGCCGAACGGGAGACCGGCCAGGAACACCGTTTGGATGACGGCCATGATAGGTGCCAGAAGCACGGAGAATACGATTTCAACGACAGCGCTTGTCATGAGGCGGAAGCCGCCACCATAGCTCCGCCGCGTCTCACGCCGCAGCATCGTGTCGACCAGGCTGGCGATCTTCGGCGCAAAGACCATCGTCATGATGATGGCGAAAATCGCAGAACCGGTGCCCGGCCACAGGAGTTCGGCCGGCGACGACGACAAGGCGTAGAGCAGCGACACGGTGATGACGAAAAGGATCCAGGCCGGTGCCCCGAGGAACATCAGGATTGCCAGGACCAGCTGTATTCGGCTGACCGGTTTCAGACCGGTCATTCCGAGCAGCTTGAAATATTGCATGTTGCCCTGACACCAGCGCAGGTCGCGCCGAATGAATTCCGGCAGCGTCGTCGGGTTCTCCTCCCAACTGCCCTGATCGTCGGCGACGACACGCACGTCATATCCGGCGCGCCGCATCAGCACGGCCTCGATCTGGTCGTGGCTCAGGATCCAGCCACCGAGCGGCGGCTTGCCGGAAAGCACCGGCAAATGGCAGTGCTCCATGAAGGGTTTCAGCCGGATAACGGCATTATGCCCCCAATACGGACCGCAATCTCCCTGCCACCAGGCACTGCCGATCGTGTAGGAGCGCATGCCGTGGCGCATGCCGAACTGGAATATGCGGGCAAACGCGCTGGTGCTCGGCAATCCCGTGACGAGGCTCTGGGCGATCCCGATCTTCGGATCCGCCTGCATCAGCCGGACGAGGCGCAGGATCGCGTCCGTCGTCATGTAGCTGTCGGCGTCGAGTGTCAGGGCAAAATCGTGCTGGTTGCCCCAGCGGTCGCAGAAGTCGCGAATGTTGCCGGCCTTGTAACCGGGATTTTGTTCGCGCCGACGGTATGTCAGCGCGATCCGGTCGCCAGACCGGCGCTGCAGCTCTGCAAAGGCCGCGTCTTCATCGGCCGCGATATCGGCCTGATCGGTGTCGCTCAGGACGTAAAAATGGAATTTCTCGCCGTGCCCCGCACGAATGAGTCCGTCGATCATCGCGGCCACGTTCCGGAAGACCGTATCGACCTCTTCGTTGCGGATGCAGACCAGCATGGCAGTGGACGCGGTGATCTGCTGTGTGTCAGAAACCGCACCGAGCGCGGGCAAGACATGCCGGGCCGGATCCTTTGCCAGCCGCATGACCGCCAGTCCGATAACCGCGTTCCAAAAGCCGATGACCGTCCAGGGAAGCGTGACTGTAAAACATGCCAATAAAAGCCACTCCGGAGCGGAAATACCGCCCCGTGAAAGGGTATAGCCCATCAAGGCGACCAGCCCGGCTATCGTCGACAGAACAAGCAAAGCAAACACGCGTCGTCTTTGCAGGACGAGCGTTTCGGAATTCGAAAGACCGCGGGATCCCGAATGAGGCACCACAGATGGCATGTAGAAAAACCCTTTGGGCAGGACTGACTGGTCGCGGTATCTAATGCGCGATTACGACGAGGGGAAGGCCATATTGCGATGCAAACAAGACACGTTTAGCCATGGAAAATGTGAACGAAGCGGCCGCGATCTGGTACGACGCGGGACCGAAGGCGATCATTCGGCCGGCGCCCCTTTCGGACCCGGGCCCGGATGAAGTTTTGGTTGAGGCGCTTGTCAGCGGCGTAAGCCGGGGAACGGAAAGCCTTGTATTTCAAGGGAAAATTCCGAAGTCGGAGCATTCGCGCATGCGCGCGCCCGGCCAGGAGGGTACCTTTCCGTACCCCGTCAAATACGGGTATGCGATGGTTGGACGGGTTGTTGGCGGTTGCTCGCAACTTGTTGAAAAAAACGTGTTTTGCTTGCATCCGCACCAGACCCTGTTTGTCCTCAATCGCGATAAATTGACTGAAATCCCTGTCAGAATTCCTGATCATCGGGCCGTCCTCGCAGCTAATATGGAGACCGCGCTGAACGCGATCTGGGATGCCGGCGCCGGTCCCGCCGACCGGATTGCCGTCGTCGGAGCCGGCGTCGTGGGTTGCCTGACGGCCTACCTGGCCGCGCGCCTGCCCGGCAGCGACGTCTGCCTGATCGACGTCAATCCCGCTCGCGAGACAGTCGCCGAACGGCTTGACGTGCCGTTTCGGCGTGCCGATTCCGATCTTGGCGGACCGTTCGATATCGTCTTCCACGCAAGTGCCAGCGAAAGCGGATTGCAAACGGCGCTGTCACTGGCCGGGTTCGAATCCGACATCGTTGAGCTGTCGTGGTACGGAGAAAGCAGCGTATCGGTCGAACTGGGCGGCACGTTTCATGCGAACCGGCTGCGGCTGATCGCCAGCCAGGTCGGCTCCGTTTCCGCACCGCGGCGCGCGCGCTGGGACCATCGACGCCGTCTTTCCGCCGCAATGACGCTTTTAGACGACAGCCGCCTTGACGCCCTCCTCGATTCATCATGTCCGTTTCGCGAGGCGCCCGTCCGTCTCGCAGAATGGCTGGCGCCCGGCGCCGGCGGTCTGTGCCATCGCATCACCTACGACCGAGGCAGTTTTTATGATTAGTCCGAAGTGGCGCATCTCGGTCATCGGTCGCCCCGGAATGTTGCGCAACCTGGAAGGAGAAGTTCATGTATGCCGTTGAAGTGCGCGATCACGTCATGATCGCCCATAGTTTTCGGGGCGACGTGTTCGGCCCGGCGCAGAATCTCCACGGGGCGACCTTTGTCATCGACGCGTGTTTCATCGCCGAAACACTGGACGAGAACGGCATCGTGATCGATATCGGCCGGGCGCACGATGTCCTGAGATCTGTTCTTGAGCCGATCAATTACAAGAATCTCGACGACATGCCGGAATTTGCCGGCCGCAACACCACGACGGAATTCCTGACCCGCCATGTCTATGACGGGCTGGCCGAAGCGGCGCGCGCCGATGGCCTCGGACGCCCGGGCAGGCAATTGAAGGCGATCCGTGTGACGATTTCCGAATCCCATGTGGCCCGCGCCTGGTACGAGGCGGATCTTTATTGACCTCGACACAGTCTCATAGACATCTCACTTTTGCGGTTCCGGGCAGTTTACAGACGCCGACGGGTGGCTTCTTGTACGACAAGAAGATCCTTTCCGGTCTCGACGCCGACGGCTGGACAGTGACCGTATTGGACGTCGGCACCGGTTTCCCGTTTCCCGAGCCGCAAACCTTGCAGCGAGCGCAGGATTACCTGCTTGGCGACGGCAATCCGTCGGTTCTGGTCGTCGACGGCCTGGCACTCGGTGTCATGCCGGAGACCGCCGCACACCTGTCGGAGCGTCGGCCCTTGCTGGCGCTGGTGCACCACCCGCTGTACCTTGAGACCGGGCTTACGGAGGAGCAACGCCGCGATCTGTTCGAAAGCGAGCGCATCGCCCTGTCCCGCGTTCGCGGCGTGATTACGACGAGCCCCGAGACCAAGACCCGTGTGTGTGAAGACTTCTCTGTCGAGGCGCACAATGTCTGGACCGTCGAACCGGGTTTCGACCGTCCCGAAACGCTTCCGCCCATCGAACGGGACGGTCCCGTGCGCATTCTCTCGGTCGGCAGCCTTGTCCCCCGCAAGGGACATGACCGGCTGATCACCGCGCTGGCGGAGCTGACCGCGCTGGACTGGACATTGACCATCGTCGGAGCCGACGACCGCGATCCGGACCATACCCGGTTGTTGCGGTCTCTGATCGCAGACAACGGTCTGCACGACAGGGTCGTCCTGACCGGTGCAGTCCCCGACCAGGCTTTGCGCGACGCCTATCTGTCCAGCGACCTGTTTGCGCTCGCATCGCATTATGAGGGATATGGGATGGCCTATGCTGAAGCGGTCCTGCATGGTTTGCCGGTGATCGGGACAACCGGCGGCGCCATCACCTCGACCGTTCCGCCGGGCACGGGACTGCTGGTTGCACCGGATAATCCGACAGGTCTGTGCGACGCCCTGCGCACCATGCTGGAAGACGGACAGGCCAGACAGAAAGCGGCGGAACAGGCACGCAGGTCAGGAGCCGCATTTCAAACCTGGGAGGATGCTGCGCACCGCTTCGCATCCATCCTGGAGCAGGTCGCATGACAGGATTCTCGACTGACTGGCTGCACCTGCGGGAACCCGCGGACCATGCCGCGCGCAACCCGGCGGTGCGGGAGATCGTAACCGGCTATCTGAACAAGACAAAGCAGGCGGTTGTTGCCGATCTTGCATCCGGCACCGGGTCGACGGTTCGCGCTTTGGCCGAGGCGATCGAGGTCAAGCAGACCTGGCATCTGTTCGACAACGACACCGACCTTCTCGATGAAGCCCGGCGTCAGGCAGAAAAGACCCGGCAGACGCGGCTCGACGTGCAGACGCATTCGGTCGACCTGAACCGCTTTCCGTCAGGGATTGTCAGCCATCAGCCGAACCTGGTCACGACATCGGCATTTCTCGATCTTGTCTCAGCCGACTGGCTTTCCCGACTTGTGACCTATGCCATGATGGAACGGATTCCCGTCTACGCGGCGCTGACCTATACCGGCTCGGTCATTTTCACTCCGAAGGATCCGAGCGATCCGCGGATCGTTGCGGCCCACAACCGGCACCAGAAGGGCGACAAGGGTTTCGGGCCGGCGCTGGGCCCGACCGCGGCGGACCGCCTGGTCAAACTGTTTGGCGTCGCCCGCTTCAAGGTGATCGATCGCGAAGCCAATTGGCGCCTGGACGAGACAGATGCGGAACTCCAGCGCGATCTTTTGACCGGCTGGGCGGATGTGGCCGCGGAGACCGGCCTGGTGACGGAGGATCAGGCGCAGGCCTGGCTCACGCGTCGGCTGGAGGCCGTCGACAGCGGCGTGTCCCGCATCGTGGTCGGGCATCGCGACGTCGCGGCCTTTCCGTCCTGAGGCGCGGCGTTACGCCGCGCGCATTTGTGATACGCCGAGCGCTTCACAATTTCCGCTCATCCATGATGTACTGGTCGACTGAGGGCGATCCATGGCCAGATTGGTCCGGTCGACGGAGTCCGCCCGGAACACGGAGTGCGGCATGGCCACCTTTGACAGCCCGGCAGACTCGACGGCGGACGGTCCGGCCTATTCGGCAACGGCACGGCTGCTGCACTGGATCACGGCCATCGGCGTCCTGACCATGGTTCCGGCCGGCATTGTCATGGTGCAACTGGAATGGGGCAGCACGCTCAAGAACAATCTGTATGATTATCACCGCTCCGTCGGCGCCGTATTGATGGTGCTGATAATCGTGCGCATCGCATACCGTCTTTTCAATCCGCCCCGTCCCCTGCCCTCCGACATCCCGGCCTGGCAGCACGGTATGGCCAAATTCGTCCATGTCAGCCTCTATGCCCTGCTGCTTGTGAACCCTTTCATCGGCTGGGTGGGAACGTCGGCTTATCCGGCAAAGATCACGGTTTTCTGGCTTTTCGAACTCCCGGCTATCGTCGAAAAGAACCGCCCGCTGTCCGATTTCCTTCTGCCGATCCACGGCTATCTCGGATTGGCCACCGCCGCTCTGGTGGTGCTGCATTTAGCCGGGGTGTTCTATCATCAGTTCGTGCGCCGCGACCGCATATTGATGCGCATGGTGACCGGCTGACGGTGTGCCGGATTGCACCGAAAAGGCCTCCCGGACAGCGCCGGAACATCCAGAGATTGTCGACCGTTTCCGGGGCATTCACGGCGCCGGCCGCGTTCGGATTTCCTGTAATAAAACCGTCATGCAGGCACACTACTGACAGGCGTCAGAAGCTCGGTGGTCCGGTAATTCTGCCAAGGGTGCAGATCCAGGTCATCGCTTCGTGGGAACGGGCGTTCACGAACGCAAGATGACGTAAGTTAACGCCTTTGGGAGGGTAATTCTGCATCGGTTGTCCGGAGACCCAGACGGCGTTTTGTCAAAAAACACCGTCGGGCTCGCGCTGAATGTTAGCCAGGTGTACAATATTCGTCACTGAATTCGGGACAGACCCCTGCGTCATGCCCGAGGAGGCCGACAAAAGAGCCGGAACCGGCCAGATGCGACAACTTTCCCCTATCGCAACGACCTCACTTGAACTTGGTTACGGCCGACTATCTCCA
>JANQQB010000258.1 GCA_028285165.1 Rhodobiaceae bacterium | reverse complement strand
GGCAAGGGCGGTGTCGGCAAGTCGACGACGGCCTGCAATCTGGCGCTCGCCTTTCAGGCAAACGGCCTGAAAGTGGGCATCCTGGACGCCGACATCTACGGTCCGTCCATGCCGCGCCTGCTGCGCGTGACGGGGCGTCCCGAACCGGTTTCCGGCCGTGTCCTGAAGCCGCTCGAAGGCTACGGCCTGAAGGTCATGTCGATGGGCTTCCTTGTCGACGAGGACACGCCGATGATCTGGCGCGGGCCGATGGTGATTTCGGCTCTGACGCAGATGCTGCGCGAGGTGCAATGGGGCGATCTCGATCTGCTCGTCGTCGACATGCCGCCGGGCACCGGCGACGCCCAGCTGACGATGGCGCAGCAGGTGCCGCTTGCCGGGTCGATCATCGTCTCGACGCCGCAGGATCTGGCCCTGATCGATGCCCGCAAGGGTCTGAACATGTTCCGCCGCGTCGACGTGCCGGTGCTGGGTATCGTGGAGAATATGAGCTATTTCATATGCCCGAGCTGCGGCGAACGCTCGGACATCTTCGGCCATGGCGGCGCCCGCGATGAGGCGGAAAAGCTCGGCATGCCGTTCCTCGGCGAAGTGCCGCTGCATATGGATATCCGCGCCAAGTCGGATGCCGGCACCCCGGTCGTCGTGTCCGACCCGCAAGGGCCGCATGCCACGATCTACCGCGACATCGCGACCAAAGCGTGGGCGGAGGTGGAGCGAAACCGCTCTACGGAAGGCCGGACCGCGCCGCGCATTGTGATCGAATAGATCCCGGTCGGTTTGCCGGGTTCGCTCGACGCCGGTCGGCCGGTCAGCCGGCCGACACGTAGCCGTCGCGGGTCTGCGGCAATTTCTGCTCCAGAATGTCGCTGGCGATCAGGTTGCGCAGCATCTGGGCAGTGCCGCCGCCGATCGTGAACATGCGGGCATCGCGCGCCATGCGTTCGAGCGGCAGGGATCGGCCGTAGCCCCGTGCGCCGTGCAATTGCAGGGCGTCGTTCGTCACCTTGATCGCCATCTCCGAGGAGAAGGTCTTGGCTTCGGCCGCGAGCGTCGGATCCGGAAATCCCGTACCCGAGGTTTCCGCGCTTGCCGCAGCGCGCCAGATCAGCAGCCGTGCGGCATCGAGAGAGATGCGCGAATCGGCCAGCATCCATTGCAATCCCTGAAATTCGGCGATTGGCCGGCCGAATTGTTCGCGGGATTTCACGAAGTGCACGGCCTTTTCGTAGGCGCCTTGCGCGATGCCCAGCGCAACCGTTGCGGCGCCGACCCGTTGCGCATTGTAGGCGCTCATCAGTCCGGCAAAACCGCGCTTTATACCGGCCGGCGGCACGATCATCCGGTCTGCAGGCAGCGTCAGGTCGCGGCAATGGATTTCCGTTTCGGGAATGCCCCTGAGACCCATGGCGAACTCGCGGTTCCCGGTGACAAGGCCTTCGTCTTCGTCGCGACACGCCATGAAGCCGGCGATGCCGCGGTCTTCGCCGTTCTCGCTCAGGCGTGCGAAAATCAGGTGCAGGCGCGAAACGCCGCCGCCCGTGATCCAGTGTTTGGTGCCGTTGAGCACATAACTGTCGCCGGTTTTGACCGCGCGTGTCTGCATGTCGGTCGCGGCGCTTCCGGCCTCCGGCTCCGTGATGCAGATAGCCGGCTTGTCGCCGGCAAGCACGCACTCAGCGGCACGGCGTTTCTGTTCGGCGGAGCCGTAGGCGAGGATCGCGCCGAGCGCGCCCATATTGCCTTCCACGACGATGCGTCCCGTCACACCGCAGGCCTTGGCCATTTCTTCGATGACAAGCACCGTGTCCAGATAGGACGCACCGCCGCCGCCGAGTGCACGCGGGATCGTCATGCCCATGAAACCGGCTTCGGTTAGGCTTTCCACGTTGTGCCACGGATAGGCTTCTTCCGCATCGATGTCGGCGGCCCGTGGCGCGATAACGGTTTCCGCCAGCCGGCGAGCCCGGCTGCGCAGCCGATTCTGATCGGCAGTCAGATCGAACGGTGTGCGGTGCGCCGGTGCTGTGCCCGGTTCGCTGTCTCCGTCGGCTTCAAATCTTTGCTCGCTCAGGTGATGGTCCGTCAGCATGATCGAATTCTCCGCAGCCCCAATGCTCACAAAAAGTTTATCGTTACATATCGAAAAAGAAAAGCGAGTTGTTATAGGAAATAGCGTTAGAAAACCTAACAGTAGGAGTGCAGATGAATATCCGGCAATTGAAAACCATGGTGGCAATTGCCGAATGCCGGACATTCACCGAGGCGGGCCACCAGCTTGGTCTTTCGCATTCCGCGGTCAGCCTGCACGTCAAGGCGCTGGAGGACGAACTGAACGTCGTGCTCGTGGACCGGTCCGTCCGACCGCCTGCCTTGACGGACCGGGGGCGGGCCCTGGTCTCCCGCGCCCGGCGCATGGTCGGCCTGGTGGACGAAATCCGCGCGCTCGGTTCCGACGAGCAGCTTGTCGGGCGGCTGGAAGTGGGTGTGGTGCCGAGCGTGCTCGTTCACCTGCTGCCGCCGGCGCTTGCGGCGATCCGCGAACGCCATCCCGATATGGAAGTGGGCGTCAAGGTTGCGCTGTCGGGCGATTTGGCGAATGCGCTCAAGGCCGGTGAGATCGATGCGGCGATCACCACCGAGCCGGACACCGAGATTGACGGTCTCCGCCAGACGGCGATCGGATCCGAACCGCTTGTCATGATTGCGCCGGCCGACCTGCCGCCGGTCTCGTTCGGGCCGCAGCTTTGCGAGCACCCCTTCATCTGGTTCAGCCGCAAGACCTGGGCCGGCCGCCAGATCGAGCGGCGGCTTCTTGATCGCGGCCTTGTGGTCAACGCCGTCGCCGAGGTCGAGTCACTGGACGCGGTGACCGCTTTTGTTCGGCATGGCCTCGGCCTGTCCATCGTGCCGGTCCCGCTGGGTGCGCCGCCGCTGCCGGACGATATTCGTGCGGTTTCGCTCGGCGGTCCCGGCGCGGTCCGCAGATTGACGCTGTTGGAACGGTATGGATCGCCGAAATCCATACTGTCGCATGAGCTTGCGGCCAGACTGCGACGATTTGCGCAAGACTGGGAGGGCGGCGGGCGCGGACTTGGGCCGTCGGGACACATCGGTGAAAACCGGTCGTAAGGGGCGGGCGGCGAATCGGCCGGCCCGCCGCGCTCTCCGTGGCCTGCACGTCTTTGGATGGTGCTGTGTTCCAGGGTCGGCGGGCCAATGCTCTACGGTATTCTACGTACGACATTCTTATTATTTCAAGCAGATAGCTTTCCGTTATGGAACAAATCCGGCTTTGTTTTATCGGCTAGAAGCCCGAAACCGGCCTTGATTCACGACGGGTTACCGGCGCAAAATCAGTGAACAAAAAAGAGGCAAATGTGACCCCGTTCACGGCAAGCGCCGCCCAGGCGGACATTTCCGGCGAAGACCGACTGCGCGCAAACGTTTACGCGCTGCTCGCCGCGTTGCTGGCTCGGGCACCGGACGCCACACTGTTGGCCGACCTGCAATCTCTCTCCAGCGATGACACACCGATCGGCCAGGGTTTCGCCGGCCTCAAGGCCGTGGCGGCCCGGCTCGACGAACCGGCGATCACCCGGGAATTCCATGACCTGTTCATCGGCGTCGGTCGCGGTGAATTGCTGCCTTACGGCTCGTATTACCTGACCGGGTTTCTCAACGAAAAGCCGCTCGCAAAGCTCCGCAACGCGATGACCGAACTCGGCATCGAGCGCGATCCGGACGTCGTCGAGCCGGAAGATCACATCGCCGCTCTGTTCGACATGATGGCCGGCCTGATTGAGGGAGCTTTCGGCCCTCCGGCCGATCTTGCGACCCAGCGCGAATTCTTCGAGACGCATGTCCAGTCATGGGCACCGTATTTCTTCCGCGATCTGGAATCGGCGGAAGGATCCGTGTTTTACGCACCGGTCGGAACGATCGGCAAAGCGTTTCTGGAAATAGAAGCCATGGGATTCACCATGGACGCCTAGGGCATCCGCCCGACCGGGTCCGTCCCGGCAACTTGTGTGTGTCTGACGCCCCCTGGTCGGGCGGCATCGTTTGTCGGTGCTGGCGGACCTGCGGGGCACTGAGATGAAACTCTGATTGGAGGAATCGGAATGTCGGAGAAAATCGAGACCGACCGCCGCGGCTTCCTCAAACTGGCGGGACTGGGGACAGTGGCAGGCGGAGCGGCAATCGCTTCGGGTGCGACGTCGGCCACCGCCAAAGAGGCCGAGCCGAGTGAAACGTCGGGCTATCGGGAAACCGATCATGTCCGCACGTTCTACGAAAGCGTCCGCTTCTAGGCCGCAAGACTGAAACCGGCGCGTGGCGGAACGGCCGGTCAACAAATCCTGTTCCCCGAAACGGTATTCTCTAGGGAGAAGATGCGATGCTCAGGAAAAAGACAAACGGGGTAGCGAGACGCCCCCGGTTGTCGGCCGCCCTCAACGAGCTGGCAAACACGGCAATCGACCGCCGGGCGTTTTTACGCCGGTCCGGTCTGGCCGTCGGAGGCCTGGCGGCTGCAGGCGCATTGTCGAGCGGCATGGTCCGCAAAGCCGAGGCCCAGGCCGCGGCGGCAGGCAAGACCGAAATCAAGAAATCGGTCTGCACCCATTGTTCCGTCGGCTGTACGGTTCTGGCTGAAGTCCAGGACGGTGTGTGGGTCGGTCAGGAACCGGGTTTCGATTCCCCGTTCAACCTCGGCGCCCATTGCGCCAAGGGCGCAGCGGTCCGCGAACACGCGCACGGCGAACGCCGGCTGAAATATCCGACCAAACTCGTTGACGGCAAATGGACCCGGATCTCCTGGGAAGACGCTATCAACGAAATCGGCGACAAGATGCTGGAGATCCGCGAAGGATCGTCCGGCCCTGACGGCGTCTACTGGTTGGGTTCGGCAAAGACCAACAACGAGCAGAGCTATCTCTTCCGCAAATTCGCGGCCTTCTGGGGAACGAACAACGTCGACCACCAGGCCCGGATCTGTCACTCCACCACGGTTGCAGGTGTTGCCAACACCTGGGGCTATGGCGCGATGACGAATTCCTACAACGACATCCACAATTCGCGTGCGATCTTCCTGATCGGCGGCAATCCGGCCGAAGCGCATCCGGTGTCGTTGCTGCACCTGTTGCGGGCCAAGGAAGTCAACAACGCGCCGATCATCGTCTGCGACCCGCGCTTCACGCGCACCGCGGCCCATGCCGACGAATATGTCCGGTTCCGCCCGGGCACCGACGTCGCGCTGGTCTGGGGCATTCTCTGGCACATCTTCGAGAACGGCTGGGAAGACAAGGAATTCATCCGCCAGCGCGTCTGGGGCATGGACCAGATCAAGGCCGAAGTCGCCAAGTGGACGCCTGAAGAGGTCGAGAACGTGTCCGGCGTGCCCGGATCGCAGCTCCGCCGCGTCGCACGTACGCTGGTCAACAACCGTCCCGGCACCGTGATCTGGTGCATGGGCGGCACCCAGCACACCAACGGCAACAACAACACGCGCGCTTACTGTGTGTTGCAGCTTGCTCTTGGCAACATGGGTACGACCGGCGGTGGCACGAACATCTTCCGTGGCCATGATAACGTGCAAGGTGCAACCGACCTCGGCGTTCTCGCCGACACACTGCCGGGCTACTATGGCCTGAGCGGCGGAAGCTGGGCGCACTGGGCGCGGGTCTGGGACGAAGACCTTGACTGGCTCAAAGGTCGCTTCAACACCCTGCCGGGCAAAGGCAAGGATGGCGGCGATCTGGCGATGATGAATGAACGGGGCATCCCCGTATCGCGCTGGATCGACGGTGTTCTGGAAGACAAGGAGAACCTTGTTCAGCCGGACAACACCCGCGCCATGGTTCTCTGGGGCCACGCCCCGAACTCGCAGACCCGTCTGACCGAGATGAAGACGGCGATGGAGAAACTCGACCTGATGGTCGTGGTCGATCCGTTCCCGACCGTGTCAGCGATCCTGCAGGACCGTCAGGATGGTGTTTACCTTCTGCCCGCCTCGACACAGTTCGAGACGCGCGGGTCGGTGACCGCCTCCAACCGGTCGCTGCAGTGGCGTGAAAAGGTGATGGAGCCGCTGTTT
>JANQQB010000251.1 GCA_028285165.1 Rhodobiaceae bacterium | reverse complement strand
CCGCAAATCGGATGTTTCCGATTTGCGAACCCCGTTGCCAAACACGGAAACATCCGTGTTTGGTGTGCCATATCAGGCCGTCGGCAGCGTTAAACAGCTCGCCCGATGTAGAGCAAATCGGATGTTTCCGATTTGCCAGGCAAAGGGCAACGGCGAAACATCGCCGTTGCGATCGCGCTGCGCTGTTTGCCTCGCCAAACGGTCTGATCTGGCACATCAAATGGGTCAAGCTAATTACACAATGCTCTAGTCCATTCGTGGACGGATTTTCGTGGCACCAGTGGCGGGACGGCCCGAATGGCGATGAAGCGAGCACTTGCGGGCATGTTGGCGGCCGGGATGGTCGTGCTGTCACAGGGCGCGACCGGGGCACAGACCCTGGCCCAGGACTCGGCCGAGGTCGACCTGGAACTGGTCCTAGCCGTCGACGTTTCCTATTCGATGGACATCGACGAACAGCGCGAGCAACGGCTCGGCTATGCGCAGGCGATTACCTCGCCGCAGGTTCTGTCCGCCATCCAATCCGGCCTGACCGGCAGGATCGCGGTCTCCTATATGGAATGGGCCGGGGCCTACAGCCAGCGCACGATCGTCGACTGGCAGGTCATTGACGACGCGGCGTCTGCGAAGCGTTTCGCGGACAGGCTCATGCAGGCGGCCCAGGTCCGGATTTTCCGCACCTCCATTTCCGAAGCCCTCGTCGAAGCCGGCCGCATGATCCGCGACAACCGGTATGAGGGCCTGCGCAAGGTGATCGACGTGTCCGGCGACGGGCCCAACAATCAGGGCCGTCTGGTCGAAACCGCCCGCGAGGCAATTCTCGCCGACGGCATCACGATCAACGGCCTCCCGATCATGATCAAGCGGCCCGGCGTCAATTGGTACGACATTCCCAATCTCGATGAATATTATCGGCGCTGCGTGATCGGCGGCCCGGGGTCGTTCATCATTCCCGTCCGGGAACGCTCCGCGTTTGCCCAGGCGATCCGGCAGAAACTCGTCCAGGAGATTGCCGGCCGATCGCCTCTCGTGCCGCATGTCAATCCGGCCCAGCTGATCCCCCGCGAACCGCTTTGCACGATCGGCGAACGGCTGTGGCAGATGCGGCCCGACGGATTGGACTTTTAAGGGCAATCCACCTATAGGGGCGCATCTTCGTCTCCTCGAAAACGGACAGGATCCTTGGATTCGTCATCCCCTTCCGACGACGATCCCGCCGGACGCCCGGCCCTCCTCTATCCGGTCCTCCTGGCCGATATCGGCGGCACCAATGCGCGTTTCGGGCTGCTCGCGGATCCGGCGGCCGAGATAACGGTCATCGGCGTTGTGCAGACCGCGGACCATGCCGGCTTCGAGGCAGCGGCTCTGCATGTTCTTTCAGACCGCACCGAGCGCCCCCGGTCGATTCTTCTGGCCTTCGCCGGACCGATTGCCGATGGCCCGATGGCGCTCACCAATTGCCACTGGATCATCGATCCGGCATCCATCGTCCGACGCATGCAGGCCGATCGGGTCGTGTGCCTGAATGATTTCGAGGCCTTGTCCCTGTGCCTGCCCTATCTGCCGACCGCGGGGATAACGCCGGTTGGCGATCGGCCGGCACCCTCTGCCGCCTCGAAGGTCGTGCTCGGACCCGGTACCGGGCTCGGCGTGTGCGGCCTTGCTGCCACGCGCCGGGGATGGCAATCCCGCCCGGCGGAGGCGGGACACGTGAGTTTCGGGCCGGCAGATGCCGATCAGCGCGCGGTCTGGTCGACCCTTGAACGCTCCGTCGGCCTGGTCACGGCCGAACATGTCCTGAGCGGACCCGGGCTGTTGCGTCTCCACCATGCGCTTGCCGCCAAGCGGGCCGGTTGCGCGGAACCGCTCGCCGATCCGGCCGCCGTGACGGCCCTGGCCGAAGCGGGCGATCCGACGGCGCGCGACAGCATCACCCTGTTCGCGATGCTGCTTGCCCGGTTTGCCCGGGACATGGCGTTGACGTTCATGGCCGAGGGCGGCGTCTATCTCGCCGGTGGGGTTGCCGTTCGCCTTGCCGATACGATCGTGTCGGACGAATTCAGAACGGCTTTCGAGGCCGGCCCCGTTCATGCCGACCTGTTGCGACGCATTCCGATCTGGCTCGTGACCGACCCCTTTCCGGCCTTTCTCGGGCTTTCCGAACTTGCGCGCCAGCCGTCTCGTTTCGATTTCGATTTTGTCGGTCGCACGACGGTCGGCACCGCGTCGGCGTGACTCCGCCGCTCGATCCGGAAACTCAGGCGAAGCGGTCCGGCGCTCTGCCGGTCGATGCCGTCCTGGCTGACATCTGCACGGCTCTTGAGGAGGCGGGGACGGCCATCCTCGTCGCCCCGCCGGGTGCCGGCAAGACGACACGGGTGCCGCCGGCGCTTCTCGCTGCCGGCTTCATGCGCGACCAGGCGGTCCGCGTGATCGAGCCGCGCCGCCTGGCTGCCCGGGCTGCCGCCGAACGCATGGCTGAGGAACGCGGCGAGCCGGTCGGCCGGACTGTCGGCTATCGTGTGCGCCTGGAGAGCCGCGTCTCGGCGGCAACGCGGATTGAAGTGGTGACCGGGGGCGTGTTCCGCCGCCAGATTCTCGATGACGGCGAACTCACCGGCGTCGGCGCCGTTCTGTTCGATGAATTCCACGAACGCGCGCTCGACACCGATATGGCCTTTGCGTTTGTGCGCGATGTCCAAGCCGCATTGCGGGAGGATCTGCGTGTCCTGATCATGTCGGCGACCTTGCAGGCTGCAGAGCTTGCGGATCGGTTGGGTGGCGTTCCCGTGATCGCCTGCGAGGGGCGTCTGCATCCGGTCGAAACCCATTATCGGCCGCGTCCGGCCGACCGCTCCCTGGAGGAGCACGCGGCGATAACCGTCTTGCAGGCGCTGGCGTCGGAAACCGGAGAC
>JANQQB010000243.1 GCA_028285165.1 Rhodobiaceae bacterium | reverse complement strand
GTCGAGCACCATGGCCCTCATTCAAGTCTCCCGGCCCAGTCCTTCGGCATCCCAAGATGCTGTTGCCCGACAGACTAGATCGCCGATTTGCCGTCGTTTGGGTACGGATCAGACAGACGGCCGGCGATCTTTGTCACGTCGCGAACAGTTCGCTAGTACCTCGTCGCAGAGATTTTGACGGTTTGATGGGGAAGACTCGTGCCTGGGCTAGGCGCGTCGCGCAGCGCGATGCGGGACATCGGGCAAGCGGCGCAACGACGCCCAGGCACGAGACTTCGCCACCGAAGGCCGGCTTGTCCTGGATTTTGGACGTCGTTGCCCTGCTTGGGAGGTGTCCCACATCGCTCTGCGCAGGGCGCCTAGCCAAAATCCAGGACAAGCCGGTCAAACCATCAAAATCTCTGCGACGAGGTACTAGGTTCGCCATCTGCAAAAAAGGGAGGACGCCGTGGCCAAGGGATACTGGATCGGACGCGTAACCGTGAACGACCCGGAGATGTACAAGGCGTATGTCGCGGGAAACGGCAGAGCGTTTGAAAAATACGGCGGGCGCTTCCTCGTTCGAGGCGGGCCCTTTGTCTGCATGGAAGGCGACAGCCGCGACCGCAATGTGGTGATTGAATTCCCGACCTACGATGCCGCGATCGCCTGTTACAATTCGCCCGAATATCAGGAAGTGCTGAAGTACCGGGCCGATGCTTCAGAATCCGACCTCGTGATCATCGAGGGCTATGACGGCTGACCGACCGGGGCCGGATCACGCAACAAACCGCACGAAGCCGGCTCAAATCATCCGTATCGATCCGTCAGGGCACTGAAACCTGCTTCGTAGATGCCGGCGACCACGTCGCGGGCCTCCGCGTCATCCATGCCGCGGGCCACGAAGCCGCACCGCCAGACGACATCGCACCCCTTGCCGTTGGCGACGATCGACAAGGTCGATCGGTAACGGGACACCGGCAATGGGCCTTCCACGATCGAATAGGAATAGGATTTTCCCGAATCGTCCATGTCCTCCAGCCGCTCGACGAGGATCGACCCGTCGGGCAGCGTGACGACCCGGTGCACAAAGCCGTCGCGGTCTTCCAGATCGGTGTCCCGGGCGGCCGGATGCCAGCTCATGTCGGAAAAATCGCCGATGGCGTCCCAGACATCCTCCGCGCTCCCGGCAAGGGACACCCGTCTTTCCACTTCCACCATGTTACACGTCCTTCCGGATTCCCGGCCCCTGTCGCCGTTTCCACGGCGTCAACCGGATACGATGCCGATCTAACGCCGTAATCCGGATAATGGCCATTCGAACAGTGAATCCAAACGGGAATATTGTCCGTGAGACAATCCGCGGCGGGGCCGCCCCGCGAGCCCATGCGTCCTGCACCGAACGACCGCGCCATGGGCTATGGCGCGACGATGCATGCTTGACCATTGATCGGTGATTGGTCCGGCTGCTATATGCCGGCTGGCAGGATCCGATGCCGGATCCCGGGCGGACATCACGCCGCGCCTTCACCTTTCCCCTTATGGGAGTTCAGCATGACATCGCTTGGCCTGACCGTCGTCGGTGCCGCCGGCCGCATGGGCCAGTCACTGATCCAGACCGTGCATGCACTCGACGGCGTGCATCTGAGCGGCGCGGTGGAGCGGCCCGGATCTGAGGCGCTCGGAAAGGATGCCGGACAAATCGCCGGCATCGAACCGCTTGGCGTCAATATCATCGATGACCCGCTGGCGGCGTTCGTCAAATCCGACGGCGTGCTCGATTTCACCTCTCCGCAATCCAGTGTCGGTTTTGCCGATATCTGCGCCCAGGCGCGCATCGTGCACGTGATCGGCACGACCGGCTTCGGTTCGGACGAAGAAGACCGGCTCGGTGCCGCAGCGCGCCATGCCGTGATCGTCAAATCGGGCAATATGAGCCTCGGCGTCAACCTGCTGGCCGAGCTCGTCAAGCAGGCCGCGCAATCCCTCGGCGACGATTTCGACATCGAAGTCCTGGAAATGCACCACCGGCACAAGGTCGACGCCCCATCGGGCACGGCCTATCTCCTTGGTGACGCGGCCGCCAAGGGTCGCGACATGAACCTGGCCGACGCTTCCGTGCGGGTTCGCGACGGCCATACCGGACCGCGGGCGGCGGGCACAATCGGTTTTGCCACGATGCGTGGCGGTTCGGTGGTCGGCGAGCATGCCGTGGTGTTTGCCGGCGAAGGCGAGCGCATCGAATTGTGCCATAAGGCCGACAGCCGAGAGATTTTTGCGCGCGGCGCCGTGCGGGCGGCGCAATGGGCGCATGGGCGCAAACCCGGTCTGTATTCCATGAAGGACGTTCTCGGCCTTTGACATTCCCGCGTGACTGATCCGCAAACGGAGAGCTTGGCATGCCCCACCAACTGGTCCTCGTGCGACACGGACAAAGCGAATGGAACCTGAAAAACCTGTTCACCGGGTGGCGGGATCCCGGGCTGACGGAAAAAGGCGTCGAGGAGGCCAAACGCGCCGGTCAGATCCTCAATGACCGTAACATGGTCTTCGACATCGCCTTTACGTCGGACCTGAGCCGCGCACAGGATACGCTGACGCTGATCCTGGAAGGGATCGGCCAGACCGACCTGGAAACGGTTCGCGACAAGGCGCTCAATGAACGGGATTACGGCGACCTGACCGGCCTCAACAAGGACGACGCCCGCAAGAAATGGGGCGACGAGCAAGTGCATATCTGGCGCCGCTCGTTCGATATTCCCCCGCCCGGCGGCGAAAGCCTGAAGGATACGGCCGATCGGGTCCTTCCCTATTTCCAGGCGCATATCCTGCCGCGGGTCAAAGGCGGGGAGACCGTGCTGGTCTCTGCGCACGGAAATTCGCTGAGGGCATTGATCATGACCCTGGAGAACCTGTCCGGCGAAGAGATCCTGAAGCGGGAATTGGGCACCGGCGTGCCGATCATCTACCAGTTGGACAGCGATGGCGCGGTGCTGTCGATCGAGGACATGGCCGCCTGACGGGACGGCCGTTCCCGGTCAGTCCGGCGGCGTGCCGTTCTCGGCCAGAACCTGGCCGGCGAGGTACAGCGATCCGCAGATCAGAATGCGCGGCGGTTCGGATGCGTCGAGGCCGCCAAGGTGGTCCATAACGGCCGCAACGCTTGGCATCGGGTCCGAGGACAGGCCCGCGGCGAGCACTTTCGCGCTCAATTCGTCGGCCGTCCACGTCGATTCGGTTTCCGGAATCGAAACCGTATAGACGTGATGGACAAGCCCTTGGAACGCCTCGAAATAGTGCACCGGATCCTTGGTGTTCAACATGCCGGCGATAAGGATCAACGGCTTGGGGACACGATCCTCGAGATCCGCCATGAAACTGGCGACAGCCTTGCCGGCGTCGGGATTATGGCCGCCATCGAGCCAGACCTCGGCCCCGCCGGGCGCCTGGCCGACAAGGTGCCCGGTCTGCAGGCGTTGCAGGCGGGCGGGCCAGTCGATCGCGGTGATACCGGCTTCCACACGATCCGGCGACGGCAGCAGGCCGGCAGTCTTGAGCGCCGTGACCGCAAGTCCCGCATTGACGATCTGGTGCTGGCCCGGCAGCCGGGGCAGCGGCAGGTCGACGAGGCCGTTGAGATCCTCCACGACCAGACGGCCGCCGTCGCTGCGGGCGGTCCAGTCCTGACCGCCAACCAGACAGGGCGCTCCGACACGCCGCGCCACGGCCTCCAGGACTTCGCCCGCCGCCGGCGCCTGCGGCGCAAAAACCGCCGGGACGCCCGACCGGAGGATGCCGGCCTTTTCGGCGGCGATGGCCGGCAGCGTTTCGCCGAGCCATTGTTCATGGTCCATGGAAATCGGCGTGATCACGGAGACCATCGGGTCCGGGGCGACGTTGGTTGCATCCAGCCGGCCGCCAAGCCCCACTTCCAGCAGCAGGCAATCGGCCGGAACTTCGGCAAACAGCACCATGGCCGCGACCGTCGTGATCTCGAAAAAGGTGATCGGGTCTCCGTCGTTCACCTCCTCGCACAGCGCCAGGGCCCGCGACAGATCCTCGTCGCTGACGAGCCGGCCGGCGAGCCGGATGCGTTCGTGAAAGGACACCAGATGCGGCGAGGTATAGACGTGAATGTCCTGGCCGGCCGCTTCGAGGATCGCCCGCATCGTTGCGACCGTCGACCCCTTGCCGTTGGTTCCGGCAACGTGAATCAGCGGCGGAAGACGCTCTTCAGGATTGCCGAGGCGGGCGAGCAGGCGCTCGACGCGTCCCAGCGAAAGATCCATGCGCTTGGGATGCAGCGACAAAAGCCGCTCCAGTATGGCAGGGGATCGGTCCATGAATTCACTGTTGCTGGGACTGTCCGTCATCGGCACTGGTGTCGACCGCTTCGTCTTCGGCCTCCTGCATATCCGGTTCGCCCTCTTGCGGCTTTTCGGATTGCGGCACGGTTTCTTCTTCTTCCGGCATGTGTGGTTCGGGCGCAGGGTCCGGTGCGGGAACATGCATCAAGAGGAAACACAGGCGCTGGATCGTCTCGCGGAGTTCGTGGCGGTGCACGACCATATCGACCATGCCGTGCTCCTGGAGGTATTCAGCGCGCTGAAATCCCTCCGGAAGCTTTTCGCGGATTGTCTGTTCGATGACCCGTTGTCCGGCGAATCCGATCAAGGCACCGGGTTCGGCGATGTGAATGTCTCCAAGCATCGCATAGGAGGCCGACACGCCGCCTGTCGTGGGATTGGTGAGGATCACGATGTAGGGCAGACCGGCCTGCTTCAGTGCCCGCACCGCAATCGTGGTGCGCGGCATTTGCATCAGCGACAGCACGCCTTCCTGCATGCGGGCGCCGCCCGATGCGACAAACAGCACAAATGGCGTGCGGTTTTCGCGCGCTGAATCCAGGCCGGTGATCAAGGCCTCCCCGGCCGCCATGCCGAGCGAGCCGCCCATGAAGGAAAAATCCTGAATTCCGACCGTCACTCCCAGGCCGCCCAGGGACCCGGTCGCGATTACTACGGCATCGTTCAGACCGGACTTTGTCTTGGCGTCCCGCAAGCGATCGGTGTAGCGGCGGCCGTCACGAAACTTCAGCGGATCGACGGTGACTTCAGGTGTCTCGATCTGACCGTATTCGCCGTCGTCGAAAAACTGCGCCAACCGTTGTTTCCAAGGCATGCGCATATGGTAGTCGGATGAGGGGATCACCCATTGGTTCTGTTCCAGATCACGGTGAAATACCATTTCACCGGATTCCGGGCATTTGATCCAAAGGTTATCGGGGACTTCCCGCTTGGTCAGGAAATCCCGGATCTTCGGTCGGACGACATTGTTAATCCAGTTCACGGATAAGTCTCCGAGACGGCCCGGTTACGAACCATGGGGGACGGGCCGAAAGCGGCGCGGCAGGCAGACCGCGGCACCCTATTCGGCCGCCATGATGCGGGAGGCGCGTACGCCGCCGGACAGGGCCGACACAAGATCGCGGACCGCTTCCACAGTCGTCCCGGTCGCCCGTCCCTCGGCATCCAGCGAATCCCGGATGGCGTTGACGATTGCCGATCCGACGACAACGCCGTCCGCCGTCCGTCCGATCGCCGCCGCCTGGTCCGGCGTCTTGACACCAAAGCCGACTGCCACCGGAAGATCGGTGTGCTCCTTGATGCGTTCGACCGCATTGGCGACGGAACCGGTATCGGGGGACGCCGTTCCGGTGATACCGGTGATCGAGACGTAGTAGACGAACCCGCTCGTGTTTTGAAGCACGGCCGGCAACCGCGTGGAATCGGTCGTCGGCGTCGCGAGCCGGATGAAGTTCAAGCCACCGGCCAAGGCCGGCAGGCAGAATTCGTCATCGGCCTCCGGCGGCAGGTCGACGACGATCACGCCGTCCACCCCGGCGGCAACCGCATCGCGGATAAACGCATCGACCCCGTAGGAATAGATCGGATTGTAATAGCCCATCAGCACGATCGGCGTTTCCGTATCGGTGCGCCGGAATTCGGTCACCATGTGCAGCGTCCTGGCCATGGTGTGGCCGGCGTTCAGCGCGCGGCGCGAGGAGGCCTGGATCGGCGGGCCCTCGGCCATCGGATCGGAAAACGGCATGCCGAGTTCGACCACATCTGCGCCGGCTGCGGGCAGGTTGCGCAAAATTTCAAGCGCCGTCTCGAGATCGGGATCGCCCGCGGTTACGAAGGTGACCAGGGCCGGGCGGTTGCGGGCGGCGCAGTCGGCGAAGCGGGCTCGGATTCGATCGCTCACATCGTCCTCCTACATCTCGACGCCGAGATGGCCGGCAACGGAAAAGATATCCTTGTCGCCGCGCCCGCACATGTTCAGGATAATGATCTGATCCCGATCCATTTCAGCAGCCAGTTTGCCGGCAAAATAAAGCGCATGCGACGGTTCCAGAGCCGGAATGATGCCTTCCTGACGGGTGCAGAGCTGGAAGGCTTCCAGCGCTTCGGCGTCGGTGGCCGAGACATAGTTCACGCGACCGGTTTCCTTTAGCCAGGAATGTTCCGGACCGATGCCGGGATAATCGAGGCCGGCGGAAATCGAATGGCCTTCCAGAATCTGGCCGTCATCGTCCTGCAGCAGGTAGGTCCGGTTGCCGTGCAATACGCCGGGCCGGCCGCCGTTCAGCGATGCGCAATGCTCGTCGGTGTCCAACCCGTGGCCACCGGCTTCCACGCCGTAGATGGCGACATCATTGTCATCCAGGAACGGATGAAACAGGCCGATTGCGTTGGACCCGCCGCCAATGCAGGCGACGACGGCATCGGGCAGCCGTCCTTCGCGTTCGAGAATCTGGTCGCGGGCTTCCGCACCGATCACGGACTGGAAGTCGCGTACCATTTCCGGATAGGGGTGTGGGCCCGCCGCGGTGCCGATCATGTAATAGGTCGATTCGACATTGGTGACCCAGTCGCGCAAGGCCTCGTTCATCGCGTCCTTGAGCGTCGATGCGCCCGACGTGACCGGTACGACCTCGGCGCCGAGCAGTTTCATGCGAAACACATTGGGCTTTTGCCGTTCAACGTCGGTTGCGCCCATATAGACGATGCAGGGCAGCCCGAACCGGGCGCAGACGGTCGCGGCCGCCACGCCATGCTGGCCGGCCCCGGTTTCCGCGATGATGCGGGTCTTGCCCATACGTTGCGCCAGGAGAATCTGGCCCAGGCAATTGTTGATCTTATGCGACCCGGTGTGGTTCAGCTCGTCCCGCTTGAAATAGATCTTGGCGCCGCCGAAATGCTCGGTCAGCCGTTCGGCGAAATAAAGCGGGCTCGGCCGCCCGACATAACGGGCGGACAGAACCGATATCTGCTCTTGATATTCCGGATCCACCTTGGCCTCGGCATAGGCCTTCTCAAGCTCCAGGACGTTCGGCATCAGCGTCTCGGCCACGAAGCGGCCGCCGAACAGCCCGAAATGTCCGCGCTCGTCGGGCCCGGTGCGAAATGAATTGGGGTGTTGTGCGGTCAAACGTCGTTTCCTTCCCGTTCCTGTCGTCGCGCCGCGGCCACGAAATCCGCGATCAGGGTCGGCTGTTTGCGGCCCGGCGCACTTTCCACACCGGAGGAGACGTCGACACCGGCAATGCCGGTGGTCGATATGGCCTTGCCAACGGTCTTCGGATCAAGCCCACCGGAAAGCATGAACTGCTCGTCAAGGTCAAGTTCCTGCAACACGTCCCAGTCGAATGCGATACCGTTTCCGCCTGGCAGATCCGCGTCTTTCGGCGGCTTGGCGTCCAACAGGATGCGATCCGCGGCGTGACGATAGGCATCGATCGATACCAAATCGGCCTGTTCGCGAACGCCGAGGGCCTTCATGGTCGCGATATCGAACCGTTCGCCGATCTCCCGAACCCTTTCCGGCGTCTCCGAGCCGTGCAATTGCAGCATGTCGGGCGCGACAGCCTGCATGATGCCGGCGAGCGTTTCGTCCGACGGATCGACGGTCAGCGCAACTACGGTCAGCGCGGGGTCTTCACGGGCAATCCGGGCCAGCCTTGCGGCATCCGACAAGGCAACATGGCGCGGGCTCTTGGCAAAAAAAACCAGGCCGATCATATCCGCCCCGGCCGTGCGCGCAGCACGCACCGACGCCTCGTCCGACAGCCCGCAAATCTTGACGAGGAGTGCCATGGTCCGTTTCCGTCATAAAGGCCCGGGTTTCGCGGGTTCGCGAACGCACCGTTCGGCTATTCGGCCGCCTTGGAAGCACCGGAAACCGGCCGTTCGCTGGCCTTAAGCTCCTCCAGCCGGGGCATCGAGACGATATTGTATCCCGAATCGACGTAGTGAATCTCGCCGGTCACACCGGACGAAAGATCCGACAGGAGGTAAAGGCCGGCACCGCCGATTTCGTCGATCTCAACGGTCCGACGCAAGGGTGCGTTTTCCTTCTGGTAATTGAACATCAGGCGTGCGTCCGCGATGCCGGCGCCGGCCAGCGTGCGGACCGGACCGGCGGAGATCGCGTTGACCCGCACGCCCTGCTCACCGAAATCCATCGCGAGATAGCGCACGGACGCCTCAAGGGCCGCTTTCGCGACACCCATGACATTATAGTTCGGCATGACCCGCATGGAACCGCCATAGGTCAGGGTCAGGATCGAACCGCCGTCGGTCATCATATCCGCCGCTCGCCGGGCAATCTCGGTGAAGGAAAAGCACGAGATGACCATGGTCCGGCTGAAATTGTCACGGCTGGTATCGGCGTACCGGCCTTTGAGCTCCGATTTTTCGGAAAACGCGATCGCGTGAACGATAAAGTCGAGCGAGCCCCAGGCGGCCTTCAATTCGGAAAAAACCGCATCGACGGTCGCGATGTCTTCGACGTCGCAAGGCAGGACAAATTTCGAACCCGTGGCTTCGGCCAACGGCTTGACGCGCCGTCCGAACGCTTCGCCCTGATACGTATAGGCGAGTTCGGCCCCGTGATCGGACAAGGTTTTGGCAATGCCCCAGGCGATGGAATGGTCATTCGCGACCCCCATGATCAGGCCGCGCTTGCCGCGCATCAATTCGCTCATTCGTTCCGTCCCGTTTGCCGGCAGACCGGTTCCGGTCGGTCAGCCATTGTAGCGCTGGAACACCAGCGATGCGTTGGTGCCGCCGAATCCGAAGGAATTCGAAAGGACCGTGTCGATCTTCGCATCGTCCTGGCGTTCGACCACGATCGGCATATCGGCGAAGTCCGGATCGAGTTCCTCGATATTGGCCGACTTGCAGATGAAGCCGTTGTTCATCATCAGCAGCGAATAGATCGCTTCCTGCACGCCCGTGGCGCCGAGCGAATGTCCGGTAAGGGACTTTGTGGCCGAGATCGGCGGGCACTTGTCGCCGAACACTTCCCGCAAAGCCTCGATTTCCCGGATGTCGCCGATCGGCGTCGAGGTGGCATGCGGATTGATGTAGTCGATGGCTTCGGGCGTCGTTTCCAACGCCATGTTCATGCACCGGACGGCGCCTTCGCCGGACGGCTGCACCATGTCGTATCCGTCCGAGGTGGCGCCGTATCCGACGACTTCGGCATAAATCCGGGCACCGCGCGCCTTGGCATGTTCAAGCTCTTCGACAACAAGTACGCCGGCACCGCCGGCGATCACAAACCCGTCGCGGTCCTTGTCGTAGGCGCGCGACGCGGTTTGCGGCGTGTCATTATACTTGGTCGACATCGCGCCCATGGCATCGAACAGAGCGGACAGCGCCCAGTCGAGTTCTTCGCCGCCACCGGCAAAAACAACATCCTGCTTGCCGTACTGGATCAGCTCATAGGCATTGCCGATGCAATGGTTCGACGTGGCACAGGCGGACGAAATCGAATAGTTGACGCCCTTGATCTTGAAAGCGGTCGCCAAGGTCGCGGAATTGGTGGATGACATCGCCTTGGGCACCGCAAACGGTCCAATGCGTTTCGGCCCCTTTTCACGGGTCGTGTCTGCGGCCTCGACAATCGCGTGGGTCGACGGTCCGCCGGATCCCATAACGATCCCGGTGCGCTCGTCGGACACCTCGCTGTCTTCAAGCCCGGAATCGACGATCGCCTGTTGCATTGACACATGGTTCCAAGCCGCGCCGCCGCCGAGGAAGCGCATGTCGCGCCGATCCACCACGTCCTTGGGATCGAGCGTCGGCGCGCCATGCACGCGACAGCGGAATCCATATCGATCGTATTCCTCGCTGAATACGATCCCGGACCTGGCTTCTCGCAGCGAGGCCAGCACTTCCTGGGTATTGTTGCCGATCGAGGATACGATCCCCATGCCGGTGACGACCACGCGTCTCATTGGCGTCGCTCCATGTCATGCATCCGGCCCACGGCAGGCCGGCAATAAGTCCGATCGTGCTCAGGCGGCCGACGGTGCGGCGTCATCCCTGAAGAGACCGACGCGCAGGTCCTTGGCCTGATAGATAGTCTCGCCGTCGGCCTTCAGCCACCCGTCAGCGATTCCAAGGATCAACCGGCGGCGAATGACCCGTTTGAAGTCGATGCCGTATTCTACCATCTTGACCTTCGGCAAGACCATGCCCGTAAACTTGACCTCGCCGACGGAAAGGGCCCGCCCACGTCCCGGCAATCCAAGCCAGCCAAGGCAGAAGCCGACGATCTGCCACATGGCATCGAGACCGAGACAACCCGGCATCACCGGATCTCCCTGAAAATGGCAGCCGAAAAACCAGAGATCCGGATTGACGTCGAGTTCGGCCCGTGCATGGCCCTTGCCGAATTCGCCGCCTTCCTCGGAAATCTCGGTGATGCGATCGAACATCAGCATCGGGGGGAGGGGGAGTTGCGCATTGCCGGCGCCGAACATCTCTCCGCGCGCGCACGCCAAGAGATCCTCGTAACTGAAACTGCTCTGGCGTTCCACTTTCCCCTCGCATTCCATGAGACATCGCCCCATCACACCTGTGGACGGGCGCAAGCCTTTTGACGATTGTGTGACGGGCCGTTCCTAGAGAATTTTTGTCGCAACGGGAAGTGCTAAAATCGTAGAGTCCCGCCGGTCGCCGCCATGCCGGATGCGCACGCCTGCGAATCGGTGCCGCAGGGGCTGCTATTGCGTTTATATTGCAAAGCATTCGCAACTTCTCTATATTTGGGCGTAAACCTGCTTCGCGATACCGATTTATACGGATGCGGAGTTGCATCGGGGTGCGTTATTACACCCTTCTGAAACAGAAAGACCTCTGATGGCTGTTGGCATCGTCAACGAAGAGATTGCTTCGAGGCTGAGGGATCATGGCCTGCGGCCGACCCGCCAGCGTACGTCGCTTGCTGAACTGCTGTTCGCCAAGGGCGATCGGCACGTTTCGGCAGAAATCCTGCACGAGGAAGCCGTGAGCGCCGACGTTCCGGTCTCTCTGGCAACCGTGTACAATACGCTGCACCAGTTCACTGAGGCAGGGTTGCTGCGCGAAGTGGTCGTCGACGGCGCAAAGACGTATTTCGATACCAATGTCAGCGACCACCATCACTATTTCATCGAAGGTGAAAACGCCGTCATCGATATTCCTGCCGACAACATTTCCTTCAGCGGCCTTCCGATTCCGCCGGACGGGATGGAAATCACACGGGTCGATGTGATCGTGCGGGTGCGCCCGATCGGCAAGAGCTGAACGATCGGCCTTCGATTTTCGAAAGCTGTGTTGCATGAAAGCCTCGGTTTCACCGAGGCTTTTTTTGTCCCGCAGCCCTATCCTGAACGAAAGAAGCTGCTCAAAAACGTTCTTCGGGATAGACGCCGTAGAGATCCGCCTGCTCGATCCAACCGGTCACGTCATTGACCTCGACCTTGCACCAATCCCCGTCGCACTGCGCCACATTGACGACGACGCGAGGTTCCAACCAGGCAACGAGATTGGACTCGGCGGAATTGTCGGCGTAGAGCGAAATCAGGCCGGTTTCACGATCCGGCGTGACAAGTCCGGTCCGTCGGCCCGACAGAAGCTTGTGAAAAATCCATCCGTCATCGCCGGCATGATCGCGGATGCGCCGCCAATTGTCGAATTCCTGGATGATCTCGACCGGCAAGCCCTCTTTCAGGAACGTCCATGCAATGTCGTGATCGCGACTGGGCCCGACGCGGACGTTCACTTCGTTCGATTTCAGACTGACAAAACGCGGCAGCGGCAGACCGCTCGGCCCGGTTCGATTGGTTTGGGCAAATGCCTGCCCGACAAGCGCCACGGCGAGGAGGGCCGCAACCAACACGGCCAACGCCGTTTCAAAAGCGGAAAAACTGGGACGACAGGGATACGCAAACATTGTCCGGTTCGAATTCATCCGTCTTTCGTCCGAAAGGGGATCCCGTAGCTTGTGATTTCGAGCACGTTTGATAGACAAACCCGATGGGCACGGTCGGGAATTGATCGGACAGCTCACAGTCAATGTGATTCAGGGCTGTTAAGTTTTCCTGAACATAACACGGAAGCGGAACAATGCCGAAAAAAAGGCCATTGGTCGTCGTTACACGCAAACTGCCGGATGTGATCGAAACACGCATGGCAGAATTGTTCGACACTCGTCTCAACGTGTCCGACCGACCCATGACCCAGGCGGAATTGGTGGATGCTGCCAAGACCGCGGACGTGCTTGTGCCGACGGTTACCGATCGCATCGATTCCGGGGTTCTCAGCCAGGCCGGCGAAGCGCTGAAACTGATCGCGAATTTCGGTAACGGGGTCGACAATATCGATGTCGAGACCGCCAACAATCGCGGCATCGCGGTCACCAATACGCCCGGCGTCCTGACCGAAGATACGGCGGACCTGACAATGGCTCTGCTGCTCGCCGTCCCGCGCCGCCTTTCCGAAGGCCTAAAGGTGATGGAAGCGCAGGACTGGTCCGGATGGTCGCCGACCTGGATGCTCGGACACCGGATCTCCGGCAAGCGGTTGGGCATTATCGGCATGGGCCGGATCGGCCAGGCCGTCGCACGGCGTGCCAAGGCTTTCGGCATGTCGATCCATTATCACAACCGCCGCCGGGTCCATCCATCCGCCGAAGAGGAACTGGAAGCGACGTATTGGGACAGCCTCGACCAGATGCTTGCCCGGATGGATGTGGTTTCAGTGCATTGCCCGCACACGCCCGCGACCTACCACCTGTTGTCCGCGCGCCGCCTGAAACTTCTCAAACCGGAAGCCTATGTGGTCAATACCGCCCGCGGTGAAATCATCGACGAGAATGCCCTGACCAGAATGCTTCTGGCCGGAGAGCTGGCCGGCGCAGGCCTCGACGTGTTCGAGCACGAACCCGCCGTCAACCCCAAGCTTGCGTCATCGGAGCGGGTCGTGCTTCTGCCTCACATGGGCTCGGCGACCATCGAGGGTCGTATCGACATGGGCGAAAAGGTAATCGTCAACATCAAGACCTTCATGGACGGTCACCGTCCGCCGGATCGGGTTTTGCCCTCTATGCTCTAACGATCCCGGTCGTTGCGCGACGGATTCGATTCCGAAACAATAGACGGAACGCCTATCAGGGGGAGGCACGCGACCGCTTGTCGGCAAACCGGTGTCACGCCGTATCGTATTTCCGCCAAAGCGCGTTTTCGCCAATGCCCTCGACAAAAGCCGCATGGGCTTCGGCTTCTTCCGGACACGATTGTCGCACAAGCGGGGTCGGCCGCAGGGTCGCCCGATAGGTTTCGGTATTGTGCCCGATGTGCTGGGTGGAGGCTTCCACCCGGGTTTGCAGGCCGAGCCCTGCCTGACGGCCACCACGCAATTCAAGATAGACTTCGGCCAGGAGTTCGGCATCGAGCAGGGCGCCGTGTTTTGTCCGCTTGCTGTTGTCGATGCCGTATCGCGAACACAGGGCATCCAGCGAATTGGGGCCGGACGGATGTTTGCGGCGCGCAATCTGCAGGGTATCGACCACACGCTCGGGCGGAATCGCTGCAAGGCCGGCGCCCTGCAATTCCATGTTGATGAAGCCCATATCGAACGCGGCGTTGTGGATGACCAGGTTATCCGTCGCCACAAAATCCAGAAATCCGCTGGCGACATCGTGAAACAACGGTTTGTCGCTCAGAAAATCCTCTGACAGTCCATGGACCTCGAACGCCGCCGTCGGCATCGAACGCTGCGGATTGATGTAAACGTGATAGGCGTTTCCCGTCGGAACGTAATTGATCACCTCGACCGCACCGATTTCCACCAGGCGGTCGCCGCCCCTGGGATCGAGGCCGGTGGTTTCGGTGTCGAGAACCAATTCGCGCATCGTGATCGCCTTTGTGCCAGTCGGTCTGGAGAATCGTTCCTGACGGCGGCCGGGACAAGCCCGGTTGCGGGTTTTCCACGGCGCCGCTTCGATGCGCCAGGGGCAGGATATCAGCGTCCGGGTTGTCTAAAGACCGGCAATTGCTCTTGTGATTGCCATGACCTGGCGCTCCGCGGCCGCAAAACCGTGGCCGGTATCGATCAGAAAATGCGCGCCCTTGCGCTTGTCCCGGTCAGGCACCTGCTTGGCCAGGATGGCCTCGAACCGCTCCTCGGTCATGCCGTCGCGCGCAAGGACGCGGCGGCGCTGGATCTCGGCTGCCGCTGTTACAACCACAATAACATCCATGCGGCGATGACCGCCTGTTTCGAAAAGCAGCGGAATATCAAGCAGACAGGTCGATTTACCGGCGGCACGAGCGCGGCTTCGAAACGCCAGCTCGGCTTCCCTTACCAAGGGATGCACGATCGCCTCGAGCCGCGAAAACGCCGCCGCATCGCCGACGACCCTCGCGCCGAGAGCGGTTCGGTCAACCGCACCCTGCTCGGTGGTGCCGGGAAACGCAGCTTCGATGAGCGGCGCGGCCTTTCCCCGGTAAAGCGCATGCACACAGGCGTCAGAATCGTGGACCGGCATGCCGTGACGGGCAAACATCGCCGCTGTGGTCGATTTGCCCATACCGATCGAACCGGTCAGACCGACAAGGATCATGCCGTGCGTCCAAGGTCTTTGAGGACATGATCCCGCAAGGATTCGGTTACTTCCGGGCGCCGCCCGAACCACTTTTCGAAGCCGGGTCCGGCCTGGTGCAACAGCATGCCGAGACCGTCGACGCAGGTCAGACCGCGACCCCGTGCCGTTTGCAGAAGTCCGGTCTCCAACGGCGTGTAGACGATGTCGGTGACAACGGCCCCGGATCGCAGACCGTCCAGACCGAAATCGAACGATCCCTCTCCCTTCATGCCGACAGCCGTCGTGTTCACAAGAATGTCCGCCTCTGACAGGATCGTCGCGGCGTCGGACAGTGCGCCGGCCCGACAGCGCCGACCGAAGCGTTCCGCGAGTGCCTCTGCCTTTTCGATTGTCCGATTGAGGATCCAGACGCTATCGAAATCCCTGTGCAGCAAAGCCTGGATGATGGCCCGCGACGCGCCGCCGGCGCCGAGCACAACGGCCTTGATGCCGGGACGGTCCCAACCCGGCGCGCGCTCGTCGAGATTGGCCAGGAAGCCGTATCCGTCCGTATTCGCTCCCATCAGCCGGTCGCCTTCGAACCAGAGCGTGTTGACAGCGCCCAGTTCAGCCGCCGGAGGGTCGATCCAGTCAACAAGGTCGGCAGCGGATTCCTTATGCGGCAACGTGACATTGGCGCCGACAAACCCGCCGTCGCGCAGAATATGTTTCAGATCCGATATCGCATCGGGCTCGATCGGCAGCCGCTCATAGGATCCGGCAAGATCAAACTGATCCAGCCAATAGGAATGAATCAGCGGCGAGCGGGAATGGTCGACCGGCCATCCGATGACACCAGCACGAGGGGCGGGGTCAGTCATCGATCATGGTCTCGCTGCGTAGATAGGCAAGGAGAGGCAGAAGCGGCAGGCCGAGGATCGTGAAATAATCGCCGTCGATTCGTTCGAACAATTGCACGCCCTGGCCCTCGAGCTGATATCCTCCG
>JANQQB010000232.1 GCA_028285165.1 Rhodobiaceae bacterium | reverse complement strand
AGCAGGCCAACTTTGCGGTAAAGGCCCATCTGGACGACGTCGATGACAGTGGTGGGAAAGTCCCAGTCGACGCTTGCCCGCTGCGGCACATAGGCAATGCTGTCGCGCGCTTTTTCGAGCGGTGTGCCGAAGACCGAGACATCGCCGGACAGGCGCGGGAGGACCCCCAACGCGGCCTTGAGAAGCGTCGACTTGCCGGCACCGTTCGGCCCGATGATCGCCGACAAGGCGTGTGCCGGGAAGGTCGCGTCGACGGAAAACACGGCCGGCTTTTCCCCATAGGAGACCGTCAGGCCGCGCACGGCAAGCGGCGTCAGACTGTCAGGTGCGGACGGAATTGCGGTCTGTCCGTCTTCGGCGGCGATTGTTACGGGCATCGACGTCATCAAAGCATCCATCAGTTCAAAAGGTCCGACATGCCGCGTTCGGGTGCATCACCGCCGAGCGCGCGGGCAATGACGGTCGCATTGTGATCGATCATGCCGAGATAGGTGCCCTCATAGCTGCCGTCCTCGCCCATCGCGTCGGAAAACAGCTCGCCGCCGATCGTAACCTCATGGCCCTGGGCCGCCGCGCCTTCGATCAGCGCCTGGATGTTGCGGTCCGATACCGAGCTTTCCACGAAGACGGCGCGAATGTCGCGCGCGACAAGCATGTCGACAAGCTCCGATATCCGCTGCAATCCCGCTTCGCTTTCCGTGGAGATGCCCTGGATGCCGATCACCTCGAAGCCGTAGGCGGAGCCGAAATAGTTGAAGGCGTCGTGCGCGGACAGAAGCACACGGCTTTCGGTCGGTACCGACGACAGGACCTGGACAGTGTATTGGGCAAGGTTGCGCAATTCCGCCTGATGCACCTCGGCATTGGCCCGGAACGTCGCTTCGTGCGACGGGGCGGCGGCGATCAGTGCATCGCGCACGGTCAAGACGACCCGCGCCCACAGATTCGGGTTCATCCAGACATGCGGATCGACCTTGTCGTCGTAATCATCGTGACCGATCAACAGGTTGCGCGGCAGGCTCTCGGCAACGGCAACCACTTTGCCGCCCTCGTCGAGATTGCGCAGGAAGTCTTCCATCTGCGCTTCGAGATAGAGGCCATGCCACAGGACAAGATCGGCATTGGCCATTGCGACAATGTCGGTCCGGGTCTGGCGGTAGGCGTGCGGATCGACACCCGGACCCATCAGGGCGCGGACGTCAACCAGATCGCCGCCCACTTTACGCGCGGCGTCGGCGATCATGCCGGTCGTGGTGACAACCTGGAGGCGGTCCTGGGCGGTCGCCCATCCGGCCGGAAGCACAAGGGCCGCCGCAGCCGCGACTGCCAGCAGAGTCCGTCGTGTCAAAGACATATGGTCAGCTCTCCTGTGATCCGGCCACCACGCCGGTAGTGTTGTAGTTTAGAATAATACTGCGAAGCAATCGCAAATGTCAATGCTATTGCGAGGCATTCGCAAAAACTTTTTGGTACAACGGACGGGTCGTCCCGACCGTCAATCGCGGTTTCCACAGATCGAGATTGACCGCCGCTACACCGCACAATCGTCATACGCTGTTCGTGCGCGGTCAGTTCTGTTTCGAACCGATACCATTGAGTGTCCGGGCGGCCGGTCGCGTCCCGTCGATGCACCGTTGTCCGGTGCGAACGGGACGGCCGACCCCGACCGGTTGTCAGGCACGACAAGCCGACAGTGGGGAAGGCGGTCCCGCAGCTTTGGCCCGCGCAGGCGCCCTTGACCGATCAATCGATGGGGGTCTCAACCCGGCAATCCGCCAAGAAGTTGTTCCGGTGCAACTATTGTCGAATTTCTGACTGACTGGCCCGCGTCTAATGTCGCACGACGTGCCGACATAAAAACACGCTTTACGAATCGGCGCGGACGGGAGGAAGTGAATGCCAAAACACCGAACTCTGAAGCCCTTTGCAATCATGCATGCCGAGCCGCTTTGCGGCGCCGGCAATGATGATTGCGGCATACGCCTCGCAAGGGATGCGAAGGGTTTTCGGGTGCAGGCCGAGGCCAATTGGCGGATGCCATTACCGATAGCGGCAAACGCAATGATCAAAAACTCCAAAACACCCATCGCGTGGGTCGCCGACGACCGGCTGAACGCCGGCGCCATCGGCCGGCGAGTCACATGGTGAAATCGACTCTCCAGGAAAACGCAACGAAGGAGGACTGCAGATGGATGACATGAAAAGTAACGCAACGCAGGAGGGCGAGGCCTATTGGCAGGCCAACCTCAGGCTTATCCTGGGATGTTTGGTTGTCTGGGGACTCGTCAGCTTCGGCTTTGCCATTCTGCTGCGGCCTCTGCTGTCCGGCATCGCAATCGGGGGTACCGATCTCGGATTCTGGTTCGCCCAGCAGGGATCGATCCTTGTCTTTCTCGTGCTGATCTTCTTCTACGCCTGGCGGATGAACAGCCTCGATCGCCAGTTCGGCGTTGATGAAGAGTAGGGGGGCACCTGAAAATGGACCAGTACACACTTAATCTCATTATCGTCGGCGCGACGTTCCTGCTCTATATCGGCATTGCGATATGGGCCCGCGCCGGATCGACGTCCGAATTCTACGCCGCCGGCCGCGGCGTTCACCCAGTGACCAATGGCATGGCAACGGCCGCGGACTGGATGTCCGCTGCGTCGTTCATTTCCATGGCTGGCCTTATCGCCTTCGGCGGCTATGGCGCCTCGTCATTCCTGATGGGGTGGACCGGCGGCTACGTGCTGCTTGCCTTGTTGCTCGCGCCCTATCTGCGCAAGTTCGGCAAGTTCACCGTGCCGGAATTCATCGGCGACCGTTTCTATAGCCCGACTGCGCGGCTCGTTGCGGTTCTGTGCCTGATCGTCGCCTCGGTGACCTATGTTATCGGTCAGATGACGGGGGTCGGCGTCGCCTTCTCGCGCTTCCTGGAGGTGGAAAACGCCACCGGCCTGTTCATCGGCGCTGGCGTTGTCTTCCTGTATGCAGTGCTCGGCGGTATGAAGGGCATCACCTACACGCAAGTGGCGCAATATTGCGTTCTGATTACCGCCTACACGATCCCGGCGGTGTTCATTTCCTTGCAACTGACGGGCAATCCGATCCCGGGCCTCGGCCTGTTCTCGACCCACGTAGAATCCGGCGAGCCTTTGCTGTCCCGCCTCAACCAGGTGGTTCAGGATCTCGGTTTCTCGGCCTACACCACGCAGGACGGAACGCCGTCGTCGGTCATCAACATGACGTTGTTCACGTTCTCGCTGATGATCGGTACCGCCGGTCTGCCGCACGTCATCATCCGGTTCTTCACGGTGCCGCGGGTGGCCGATGCGCGCTGGTCCGCAGGCTGGGCGCTGGTCTTCATCGCGCTTCTGTACCTTACCGCTCCGGCGGTCGGTGCCATGGCACGTCTGAACATCATGGACACGCTGTGGCCGAATGGCGTTCAGGGCGAAGCGATGGAAATCGAACAGATGCCCGACTGGATGACCACTTGGGAACAGACCGGTCTGCTTGGCTTTGAAGACAAGAACGGCGATGGCCGGATCCAGTACTACAACGACAAGTCCGAATCCATGGCGGCAATCGCTGCGGAACGCGGATGGCAGGGCAATGAGCTCACGAACTTCAACCGTGACATCCTTGTGCTGGCCAATCCCGAAATCGCACGGCTTCCGGGTTGGGTGATCGCACTCGTGGCCGCCGGCGGTCTCGCCGCTGCGCTCTCGACTGCTGCAGGCTTGTTGTTGGCGATCTCCTCGGCGATCAGTCACGACGTGATCAAGTCGTCGATCAATCCGAACATTTCGGAACGCGGAGAACTGCTGGCAGCCCGGATATCCATGGCGGTCGCGATCGGTGTGGCAACCTATCTCGGGCTCAATCCACCAGGCTTTGCGGCACAGACCGTGGCGCTTGCCTTCGGGATTGCGGCGGCCACGATCTTCCCGGCGTTGATGATGGGCATCTTCTTCAAGCGCATCAACAATACCGGTGCCGTTGCGGGAATGCTCACCGGCCTCATCTTCACGGTGGTCTACATCTTCCTGCACAAGGGCTGGTTCTTCCTGCCGGGAACCAACCAGTTCCCCGACACCATTGCCGGGTCGCTGTTCGGCATCCAGTCGACCGCGATCGGCTCGGTCGGTGCAATCCTGAACTTCCTGGTGGCCTGGCTCGTCGCCCGATCCACCACGGAGACACCCGACCACATCAAGGAACTCGTGGAAAGCGTTCGGGTTCCGCGCGGCGCAGCCGCTGCTACCGTCACGCATTGACGTTCAGGGCGGGCATCACTCGATGCCCGCCCCACAGTCTTTTGTCCCGTCCGCCACATACGGACGGGACGCGTATCGGGAGGTTGCATGACGTCCGCCGAGTTCCTTTCCGGGGTTCACCCATGGTCGACGCTACCCTCCGACGAGCTTGAACGGCTTGCGGGATATTTCGCCGAACAAAGCCGTTCGGCCGGTGAAGTGATCTACCGGGCCGGCGACCAGGTCGAAGGCCTGTTCGTCATCAGCGACGGCACTGTCGAGGTTACGGATGACGGCGAGACGCTGTCGCGGCTCGGACCGAGGAATGCCTTCGGCGAACGCGGCCTTCTGCGCGACGGCATCGCTCAGGTCACCGCGGTAGCGGCAAGCGATATCAAGCTTTTGATGCTGCCCGCTTCGCGCTTCCTGGAAATCATCGAAGCCGACAGCGCGTTCCGCGACTTCTTCAGACACGCGCCGCCCAAGCGACAAAGCCCGCCCGGTCTCGCGGAGACACGCGTCGAGCGGCTCATGACCGCCGACCCGATCACGGTCGGCACACAAACGAGCATTGTCGATGCCGCAAAGGTCCTCGCGGAGCGCCGGATCAGCAGCGTCCTTGTCGTGGACGATGGCGCCTTGAAGGGCATCCTGACGGTTCGCGACATTTCAGGACGTGTCGTCGCCGCCGGCCTCGATCCAGAACTGCCGGTTGCCACGGTCATGACGCCGGCGCCGGTTTCCCTGCCGCCCGATGCGATCGGCAGCGATGTGCTGCACGCGATGATGGAGCGCGGTATCGGCCATGTGCCGATCGTCGGCTCGGATGGGCTGAAGGGCATTGTCAGTCAGACCGATCTCACCCGTTTCCAGGCCGAAACGTCGGCGAGCCTGGTTGGCGAGATCGCGCACGCAGCCGACGTTCCGGCACTGGCCGCCCTGACGGGGCGGATTCCGGAACTGCTCGCCCAGCTCGTCGGTGCCGGAAATCGCCATGAAGTCGTCACGCGTCTGATTACCGACGTCGCCGATGTCGTAACCCGCCGCCTGCTGGCGCTGGCGGAAGCCGATCTCGGGCCGCCGCCGATCCCCTATCTGTGGTTGGCCTGCGGCAGTCAGGGCCGCTCCGAGCAGACGGGAACATCCGACCAGGACAATTGCCTGTTTCTCGATGACAGTTTCGAAGAGGGGCACGAGGCCTATTTCGCAGCGCTGGCGCAATCGGTGAGCGACGGTCTCAACGCGTGCGGCTACGTCTATTGCCCAGGCGACATGATGGCGACGAACCCGCGCTGGCGGCAGCCGATCAATGTCTGGCGGAAATACTTTACCGGCTGGATTGAAAAACCGGACCCGATGGCTCAGATGCTGGCCTCGGTCATGTTTGACCTGCGACCGATCGGCGGCGCCACTGAGCTGCACGCGAACCTCCAGGCGGAAACGCTTGAAGCGGCATCGAAGAATTCGATCTTCGTCGCGCATATGGTGTCGAACTCGCTGAAGCACACGCCGCCGCTCGGGCTGCTTCGCGGGCTTGCAACGTTACGCACCGGCGAGCACCGCAACACGCTCGACATGAAGCTGAACGGCGTCGTGCCGGTCGTCGACCTCTGTCGTATCTATGCGTTGCGGGGGCGCTTGGCACCGGTCAACACACGCGCCAGGCTCGAAGCCGCGCGTGCGGCAGGCCTGGTCAGTGAAACCGGCGGTCGCGACCTGATCGACGCGTACGACCTCATTGCTCAGACCCGGTTGAAGCACCAGGCAGCCCAGGTGCGCCGAGGCGAGCGCCCCGACAATTTCATGCCACCTGCGGAATTGAGCGAATTCGAGCGCAGTCACTTGCGCAATGCGTTTGTGGTCGTGCGACAGATGCAATTGGCAGCAACACAGGGGCAAGGCGTTTTGTAAGGCCGCTCGGCTGAGCCGGTGTCGGCGTGAAGCTATGAAAAAACAGAGAATGCCGGAGGGGTGAGCGCTCGTTCGCGTTTCCCCGCTTGGGAAGGGAGGTCCCATGATCTACGAACTGATCGCCAGTGTCACAGCAGGCTTCGTGGGCGGCGGCTTAGCGCTGATCGCGCGCAATCTGATCCGGACCCTGCCGCGCTGGTCCATTCCGGTCGCGGCCGGCGGTGCTATGCTGATCGTGGCGATCGCGCTCGAATATTCCTGGTTCGGTCGCACCATGGACACGTTGCCGGCAAGCGTCGAGGTCGCGCTGACCCGTGAGAGCCGGGCGCCGTGGCGTCCCTGGACCTACATCCATCCCTTCGTCGACCGGTTCGTCGCGGTCGACCGGGCCTCGGCGCGGACCCATGAGGCGGCGCCCGGCAAGCGCATGATCGATCTGGTCGTGTTTGCCCGCTGGCAGCCCCCGTCGCGCGTGCGGGCCGTGTTCGACTGTGTGGACGGACGCCGCGCCGACATCGTCGAAGGCGTCACCATGACCAATGACGGGCGCCTTGACGGCGCCACGTGGCACGAAACAGGCCTCGATCATCCGGTGACCAGAATAGCTTGCAAGAGCGCATGATGGCCGGGCATCTCAGACTGCGCATGGCGCTGTTTTTTCTCGCCCTGGCGGCGTTGTCGATCTTTGCCGTCTTGCTTGGCGGTGTCCTTGGCATACGCCAAGGTGTCGAGCTCAACGCACTGATCGGGCCAGGGGCTGTCGCCGCATTCGGGATCATCGTCGCAGCGGCGTTGATCGCTCTTCTGTTCGACGAAAACGTCGCGCGCCCCATCGATGCCCTGGCGGCGGCGCTGCGGGCTCGGGCGCATGGCG
>JANQQB010000164.1 GCA_028285165.1 Rhodobiaceae bacterium | reverse complement strand
ACGCGGCGACGAACCGGACGGTCCGCCGCGCCGGGCGGCGCTTGCGCCGATGATGCCCGCACAGAGCCCGGACCTCGATGCCGCGCGGACGCTGTTCATGGGATCCGAGAAACCGCTGATGATCGCCGGCCTCGACGTCCTGACGGAAGGCTGTGCCGACGCCGTTGCCGCGTTCTGCCGGGACCATTCGGTCCCGCTGATCACCAGCTACAAGGCCAAGGGAATCCTGCCGGAGGACGACCCGCTGTCGCTCGGCGGCGCCGGCCTGTCACCGAAAGCCGACCGGCATTTGCTCGATCTTGTGCACGCCTCGGACTGCGTGATCCTTGCCGGCTACGACCCGATCGAAATGCGCATCGGCTGGCGCGATCCCTGGCCGGATCCGTCCCGCGTCGTGGAGATTTCCCACGAGGCCAACCGGCATCACATGCATCAGGCCGGCCTCAACTTCGTTGGCTCGATCGCTGCCACCCTTGACCGACTTGCCGAGGGGCGCAAGGCCGCGGCGACCTGGAGCGACGGCAAACCGGCAAGTACGCGAGCCGCCTTGCAAGCGGCCTGGCACCTTGACGAAGCCTGGGGGCCGGCCGCGATTGTCGACGAATTGCGCCGCGCCCTCCCCCGCGATGCCGTGGTTACGACCGACAGCGGCGCTCACCGGATCCTGCTCAGTCAGGCCTTTGAGGTTTATCGGCCGAGCGGCCTCCTGCAGTCTTCCGCGCTATGCACGATGGGATGTGCGGTGCCGATCGCCATCGGGCGCAAGCTCGCCGAACCGGAGCGGCCCGTTGTTGCAACGCTCGGTGATGCCGGGCTTGAAATGTTCCTGGGAGAACTCGCCACCTTGCGCGACCTGGGGCTGGCGGTGCCGATCATCGTTTTTGTCGACGAGCAATTGGCGCTGATCGAACTGAAGCAGCGCGGCATGCAATTGCCGAACCTGGCCGTCGAGTTCGGCGCCACGGATTTCAAGGCGGTTGCGGAAAGCCTCGGCGGCAACGGCTTCTGGGCCGACAGCCGCTCCGAGCTTGCCGCGGCGCTTCAGGCCGCGCTCGGCGCGGACCGGTTCAGCCTGATCGCTTGCCGGATCGGCAAATCTCCGTACGATGACCGAATCTGAGTCTCCGGCAGAACCCGGACAGAAAGACCGACCGGTCAGCGGAAAGGGTCATGGACAGCGCGCAGCCGCATGAGGCGGAAGCCGGACCGGCGATCGACCGGCCCGACAGACCAATGCTCAGCCTCGTCGTCCCGGTATTCAACGAGGAACAGAGCTTGCCGGACTTTTTTACGAAAGTGACGGCGGTCCTGGAAACCCTTACCGACCGGTTCGAGATCATCTGCGTCGATGACGGCAGCCTGGACAATACGGCGGCCCTCCTGCATCTGGCGCATCAGCGCGATCCGCGCATCAAGATGCTCCGCCTGTCGCGGAATTTCGGCAAGGAAGTGGCTCTGACCGCCGGTTTGCATGCCGCGGCCGGCGATGCCGTCATCCCCATCGACGCCGACCTGCAGGATCCGCCGGACCTGATCGCCGATATGGTTGCGAAGTGGCGCGAAGGCGCCAAGATGGTCGTCGCCGTGCGTTCCGACCGGTCCAGCGATACCCGCATGAAACGGGTGACCGCCAACGCGTTTTACCGGGTCATCCGCGGGATCGGCGAGATCCCGATCCCGGACAATGCGGGCGATTTCCGCCTGATGGACCGTGTCGTCGTCGATGCGCTGAAAAGCCTGCCGGAGCGGACCCGGTTCAACAAAGGCCTGTTCGCCTGGCTCGGTTTCCAGCAGACCGTCATCACCTACCAGCGTCCGGCACGCACGGCCGGCACGTCGAAATGGCCCTATTGGCGGCTCTGGAACTTTGCGTTGGAGGGAATCTTTTCGTTTTCCACCGTTCCGTTGCGCATCTGGACTTATCTCGGCGCGGTGGTCGCGATCGGCGCGATCGCGTACGCGATCCTGATCGTCGTGCGAACGCTTTTGTACGGCATCGACGTACCCGGTTATGCGTCGCTCGCAACCATGCAATTGCTGTTCAGCGGGCTGATCATGATCGGCATGGGCATCATCGGCGAATATCTCGGGCGGGTTTTCATCGAGGTGAAAGCTAGGCCGCTCTATCTCGTCGAGGACTCGCTCGGTTTCGATGCGCCGGCCAAACCTCGTCCGGCCAGTCCCACACGGGATGCGGTAGACGACAATGCCTCCTCGCAAGCCGTCTGATCCGCAAAAGCCCGCCTTCGACCCCGGCGATCTCAGCTTCCGGGGTTTTCAAGTGTTTCTGGCAGTCGAAGAGGCCGGTTCGGTTTCCGATGCCGCATCGCAATTGCGTGTCAGTCCGGCGACCGTCTCGCAGCAGATCACCAATCTGGAACGCCATGTCGGAGCGCGTCTGTTCGACCGCTCGACCCGGCCCATCGTCCTGACGCCGGCCGGCACCCTGATGCGCCGCCATGCCCGCAAGATCATGGAAGCGTTCAGCGACGCCCGCACCGACCTGAT
>JANQQB010000231.1 GCA_028285165.1 Rhodobiaceae bacterium | reverse complement strand
GGACCGGTCCGGACGATGAATGGAACGCGATTTCGCTGAACTACACGTCGGGCACGACAGGCAATCCGAAAGGCGTCGTCTATCATCACCGTGGCGCCTACCTGATGTGTTACGGCAACGTGATTTCTGCCGGCATGGGCAAACATCCGGTCTATCTCTGGACGCTGCCGATGTTTCATTGCAACGGCTGGTGCTTCCCCTGGACCCTGGCGGCCGTGGCGGGCACCCATATCTGCCTGCGCTGGGTTCGCCCGAAAGCCATGTACGACGCGCTGGCGGATCATGGCGTGACCCATCTGTGCGGCGCGCCGATCGTCATGGCGACACTCTTGAACGCGCCGGACAGCGACAAGCGGCCGCTCGATCAAACGGTGCATTTTGTGACCGCAGCGGCGCCGCCACCCGAGGCGGTCCTGGCCGGGATGGCGGAGGCCGGTTTCCAGGTCACGCATGTGTACGGCCTGACGGAAACCTACGGACCGGCCGTGGTCAATGAGTGGAAAGCGGAATGGGATGCGCTCGCCCCCGACGCCCGTGCGACCCGCAAGGCGCGTCAGGGCGTCCGCTACCCGGCGCTGGAAGACCTGACCGTCATGGATCCGGAGACGATGCAGCGGGTGCCGGACGACGGCGAAACCATCGGCGAGGTCATGTTCCGCGGCAACATCGTCATGAAGGGATATCTCAAGAACCCGGCGGCCAGCGCAGAAGCCTTCGCCGGCGGCTGGTTCCATTCAGGCGACCTCGGCGTGCTGCATCCCGACGGCTACATCCAGCTGAAGGACCGATCAAAGGACATCATCATTTCCGGCGGCGAGAACATATCCTCGATCGAGGTCGAGGACGTGCTCTACAAACATCCGGACGTCACCGCAGCCGCGGTGGTCGCCAAGCCGGACGAGAAATGGGGCGAGACGCCGTGTGCGTTTGTGGAGATCCGCGCCGGCGCGTCAATCGAGCCCGACGACGTCATCGCCTTCTGCCGCGATCGGCTGGCCCATTACAAATGCCCGCGCAAGGTGATTTTCACGGAATTGCCGAAGACGTCGACCGGCAAGATCCAGAAATTCAAGCTGCGGGAAATGGCGGAAGCCGTCTGATCTGCTGGGAGGCGCTAAGGCGGCTACCGCTTGATGCGGGCGCCGGATTCTAGCAGCACAATTGCCAGAGTCGCGTCACCTTAGAAAGAAGGTGAAACGTCCTCCCGCCTCTCAACAAGGCGATATCAGGCGCGGGCCTCAGCTAGTGCAGTGTTTCGTCGGTTCGCAATCGTACGAGTTCGTCCTTGATGAGAAGCTTTTGCCGTTTGAGCTGCGCGATTTCCAGGGAGTCTGCACTTGGATGATGGTTCGTTTCTTCCAATTGGCGCTCTAGATCCGCATGCCGACGTTCGAGTTCGGCGATATGCTCAATCCGGGACATTGGCTTTACCTCCATTGTCGCTTCTGCATCGGATACTGTCTCATACGTACGTCGCCTTGTCGAAAGGAAACTGAAAAGGCGGGGCGGGATTTGCACCTAAATGTCAATAATTGGTCAAAACCTCCCCAAAAATTCCGGATAATAGCAATTATATTGCTATATATCATATAAAAATTACCCGTTAGCAAAACAAAACCTGCGACCGTTCATTTCTGACACATACCCGGACCGATTCCCGAATTCCGGGTGTCGGCTGCAAACCGGTTCAGTATGTGATAGTGTTCCGACAACGCACGTCTTGGTGACAGCGTAGCAACGTAGGAAGACGTGGGAAGCAATGATAGACGACGCGGAAGAGCAGGCGGAAATCGTGCGCCTGCTGGCGACCTTGCGCCAGGAACATCGGGATCTCGACGATTCCATCGATGCCCTTCTTGCGTCGGGCACCCGCAATCACCTCCAGATCCAGCGACTTAAGAAAAAGAAACTGGCGCTCAAGGATCGCATCACGATTCTGGAAGACAAACTCATCCCCGACATCATAGCCTGAAGCCGGCCGTTTTCGGCACTGTTCCATGCGGGGAACCCATCATGGTCGGCGGCTTCAATCCACCGGGACCCTAGTACCTCGTCGCAATCACGACCTATTACACGGCCCGCGATCAGCGCCCGCTGATTCAGCAAGTCCGCGAGGCGGTCTTGCCGGCCGGCTGCGAACCGGTCAGCACTTCGGTGATGGTCGCCGGGCTCGGCCACCCGGACTTTCTGGTCGAACTCACGCCGATTGCTGTCGCGCCGTTCGAGCGGTTCACCGCGCCATAACGACCGGCGAAACGCCGGGATTGATCCGCGCCGGCGTCAGGTCCTGGTATCCTTGTTCGCATACATCGCCTTGTCGGCGCGCGACAGGACGGCGTCCGGGCCGGGATCTTCCGGATCGATCACCGAAACGCCGATTGAAGCGCCAAGCGCAATCCGCGCCCCGGCGGCGTCGAGCGCTCCGGTTGCAAATGCCTGCGTCAGCGACCGCGCCTTGGCTTGCGCCTCCGCGCCGGAACTGTGCCACAGCAAGACCGCGAATTCGTCACCGCCGATCCGTGAAACGATATCGGAGCGCCGGACATGGGCCGTCAGCAGCGCCGCGGTATGCATCAGGGCCATGTCACCAATGGCATGACCATAGCGATCGTTGATCGCCTTGAAGTCGTCGAGGTCCACGAACAAGAGGGCAACGTCCGAACCGTAGCGACGCACCATGTCGAAAGCCCGTTCCAGCTCCGCATCGAAACCGCGCCGGTTGAGCAGGCCGGTCAGCGGATCTTCCCGAATTTCGGCGCGCAGGGCCGCGATCTGGCGCTCGGCATCCTGCAGAGCGGCTTGCAGCCGGGCGTTTTCGGCCAGGAGATCCTCCCGACCACCGCACCCGGTGCCGTTGCTCGTCTTCGTCGCGCGGTCGTCCACCCGATCCGCCTTGGCGCCTGGCGCTGGTTTCGGCGTCATGGCATGCCTCCTCAAGACCGCAGCACACAGTCATCACCGGCCGGCAATGGCGCCGGCCGAACGCCGCGGCAGGAATCAGTTTCCCTTGTATTCCAGCCCGATCGACTGAAAAAGAGGCTGAAAGACCTTGCGCGCCGTTTGCCGATACGGCTATGCGAGGACCTTCGCACCGACAATCCGTGATTCCGTCCCATGACCGACGACGCGTTCCCGACCGAAAAACCGGTTGCCATCATCATGGGCAGCCAGTCGGATTGGCCGACAATGCAGCATGCAGCCGAGACGCTGGACAATCTCGCTGTCGGATACCGCGCCCGCATCGTTTCGGCACACCGCACGCCGGAGCGCATGGTCGAGTTTGCCCGAACGGCCCGCGATGCCGGCGTCAAGGTGATCATCGCCGGTGCCGGCGGCGCCGCCCACCTGCCGGGCATGACGGCAGCGCTGACGCCGTTGCCGGTCTTTGGCGTGCCTGTGGAATCGAAAGCTCTATCCGGCCAGGACAGCCTGTTGTCGATCGTGCAGATGCCGGCCGGCGTTCCGGTCGGAACGCTGGCCATCGGTCGTTCCGGCGCCGTCAACGCGGCGCTGCTGGCCGCGGCCGTGCTCGCGCTTTCCGATCCGGACCTCGCCGAGCGCCTCGATGCCTGGCGCGCGGCACAGACCGCAGCGGTCGGGCAGGCGCCCGATGGAGCGTGATGCAGTGACCGACCGGCAGCGACAGCTTGCTCCGGGCGATGTGCTTGGCATTCTGGGAGGCGGCCAACTCGGTCGCATGATCGCCCTTGCGGCCGCGCGTCTCGGACTGCGGAGTAATATCTATTGCCCCGACCCGACCAGTCCCGCCTTTGACGTAACGCCGAATCGGACGATTGCCGCTTATGACGATGCGACTGCCCTGGCGGCTTTTGCCGATGCCGTAGACGCCGTGACGTTCGAATTTGAGAACGTGCCGGCACGCACCGCAGAAATCCTGGAAGCAAAGACGGCACTGCGACCGAATGCCCGGGCCCTTGCCGTCTCCCAGGACCGCCTGCTCGAAAAGACGTTCTTTCGCGATCGGGCGATCGCGACCGCCCCCTATGCCGCCGTCGACGACGACAAGAGCCTTGCTG
>JANQQB010000208.1 GCA_028285165.1 Rhodobiaceae bacterium | reverse complement strand
ACGCCAGCAGTTCGAACACAAGCTGCCGGTTTTTCTCGACCCGGGGGCCGCCCGTCCTGACCGTCATGCCGTCGGCTGGCTTGCGAATGCACGACGCGGCAAGAACGCGCTCGCCCTCGATCTCGACCATGCACGCGCGACAATTGCCATCGGCGCGATAGCCCGGCGCGTCTTTCCAGCACAAATGCGGAATGGCCGTCCCAAGTCGCTTTGCGACCTGCCAGATCGTTTCGTTGTCGGATGCCGTCACGGGGCGGCCGTCCATGATGAATTGGACCGTTTGGTCCGTCGGCGCGGTTTCATTTTGCGCCGGACCGGCGCATGTCCCGGGTTCGCGCGCCGTCATGCGAAATCCTCCGGAAAATGGGTCATCAAATGCGTCATGCAGTTGCCGGCCGCTTGGCCCAAGCCGCAGATCGAACTGTCGCGCATCACCATGATGAGGTCGTCGTACAAATCTGGATTAGTTTCGCGTGCTTCGAGAATGCGGACCAGTTTATCCGTCCCCGATCGGCAGGGTGTGCACTGGCCACAACTCTCGTGCTTGAAGAACCGCATCGTATTGAGCACGGCATCGCGAATGTTGTCGTGCTCGGAGAGGATGACGACGGCGTGCGAGCCAATGAAACCGCCCTCTTCTTCCCAGGTGCCGAAGTCCATGGGCCGGTCCGCCATTTGGGCCGGGAAGATTCCGCCCGACGCCCCGCCGGGGAGAAACGCCTTCAGCGTGTGTCCCTCGGCCATGCCGCCGCAATAATCGTCGATCAGCGCGTTCAACGGGATGCCGGCCGGGGCGATTTTGACACCGGGGTCCCGGACGCGGCCCGAAACGGAAAAGGAGCGCAGACCCTTGTGTTCGGGTGTCCAGCCTTGTGAGGCAAACCACGCGGCGCCGTTTTCAATGATCTGCGGCACCCAGTGCAGGGTTTCGATATTGTGATTGAGTGTCGGCCGTCCGAATAGTCCGACCTCCGCGATATAGGGCGGGCGATGGCGCGGCAGACCGCGTTTGCCTTCGATGCTCTCGATCATCGCGGATTCTTCGCCGCAAATGTATGCGCCGGCACCGCGCCTGATTTCTATCGGCGTCAGCAACAAGCCGGCACGATCCAAGGCATCGATTTCGCGTTTTAGAATATCCAAAACCGCCGGGTATTCATCGCGCATGTAGATGTAAATCCGCTCGCACCCGACAACGCGGGCGGCAATCTGAGCGCCTTCAAGCAGGCGATGCGGTTCGCTTTCGAGCCAATATCGGTCCTTGAACGTCCCAGGTTCCCCCTCGTCGCCATTGACGGTCATCAGGCGGGGGCCGGGATAGCCGCGCACGATGTCCCACTTCCGTCCGGCGGAAAAACCGGCACCGCCGAGGCCGCGCAGGCCCGCGTCGGAGAGCGTCGTGATGACGTCGTCGCCCGAGATCTCCCCACGTACGACCCTATCGAGGACCCGGTAGCCGCCCGTTGCGCGGTAGGTCGCCAGGCCCTGGTAGGCGGGGACTTCCGGCTCAAGCGGACCCTGAGTCGCGCGCATGAGGGCGGCACGGGACGCATGATCGATCGCGCGTTTGCCGACTTGCGCTGCCGGCGCCTGCGCACAGCGTCCGATACAGGGCACCCGCTGGATGCGGATGTCGGCACCGGATGCCGCGGTCATGCTCTCGGTCAGCTCTCGTGCGCCGGCGAGCTCGCAACTCAGCCCATCGCAGATCCGGATCGTCAGCGGCGGTGGCGGTGTTTCGCCTTCGCGAACGATATCAAAGTGGTGATAGAAGCTCGCGACCTCGAACACTTCGACCTGCGCCAGCCGGAACAGTTCAGCCAGTGCGGCGAGGTAGCGGGTGGAGATGTACCCTTCCTGGTCCTGAATGAGGTGCAGGGCCTCGATCAACAGATCACGCCGGCGCGGCAGGTCGCCGATGAGGTTTGCGACGGCGTCAAGATCGGCCTCGCGCACTTGCCGGCCCTTCGGCAGCG
>JANQQB010000205.1 GCA_028285165.1 Rhodobiaceae bacterium | reverse complement strand
ATCGCGACCCGCTCGGCGCCCCAGCGCTTCTGGGCATGGCGGGCGGCGATCATCGATTTCGACGTGCATCACGGCAACGGCACGCAGGACATCTTTTATGAAGATGCCAGCGTGTTCTATGGATCGACGCACCAGATGCCGCTCTATCCGGGCACCGGATCGCTGACCGAAACCGGCGTCGGCAACATCGTCAACGCGCCGCTGAGGCCCTATGACGGCAGCGATGCGTTTCGCGAGGCGATGGAAACGGCCGTGCTGCCGAAACTGGCGGACTTTCAACCGGATTTCCTCATCATGTCGGCCGGCTTCGATGCGCATCACCGCGACCCGCTTGCACAATTGTCCCTGCAGGATGCGGATTTTGCGTGGATTACCAAAAAGCTGCTGGATGTCGCCGACAAATCCTGCGAGGGACGGGTGATCTCCGTCCTGGAAGGCGGATACGATCTGCAGGGCCTGTCGACGGGGGCGTCCGCGCATGTCGATGCGCTGATGGCCTGATCGATGTGATGCGGGCCGATCCAAGAGGAAAGCATGACCGACGACACCGCTGACGCTGCCGACGTGGAAACCTTGCCTTTCGAAAAGGCCATGGCGGAACTGGAATCCATCGTCGACAAACTGGAGCGGGGCGAAGTGTCGCTGGAGGAATCGATCGCGATCTACGAACGCGGGGAAGCGCTGAAAAAACGCTGTGACAGCCTGCTCCAGTCGGCGGAGATGAAAATCGAGGCAATTCGGCAATCCCGCGACGGCGAGGCAACCAGCGAACCGCTGGATCTCGACTGACCCGAACCCGCGGAATGCCTGGTGTTCCGCGCCGCGTCCCCGTCCCACATTGTATTTGCACCCGCCTCCCCTGCATGCCGCACCTGACGCGCCTGTGCCGGGCGCAGCGATTCGGCTCAAAAGTGTCAAGTTGAATTGCGAATATGTAAACTAAAGTGTACACTCCTATCACATGTCGGGCGCGCGTGCCTTAAGCGGCTTTTCGGTCCGACAATGTTCCGGTATAGCGAGTCCAACGGGATGGGCTCGATCTGAGCGCATCCCGATCGTCTGCAGGGCCGGAGCGGCGGCGCATTGGAGCGCGCGGCGCCGGTGTCCTAGGGCGGCGAACACGAAACACAGGGCTGTGTTGCATTCGCTGGTGGGATGCGCATGGCTCACATGGATCCGTTGCCGGGTGCCGGGACGGGATGTCAGGCCAACAAAAACCAGGATTGTTTCTCCCGTGTCCAAAACACCCCATCTCGATCAGATCACGTGGCCGCAGGACCTGCGCCGCTTTGACGAATCGCTGCTGCCGGCCATCGCCGACGAATTGCGTATCGAGACCATCGATGCCGTATCGGAGACCGGCGGCCATCTGGGGGCCGGCCTGGGGGTCGTCGAACTGACGACGGCCATCCACTACGTGTTCAACACGCCGGAAGACAAGCTGATCTGGGATGTCGGCCATCAATGCTATCCGCACAAGATCCTGACCGGACGGCGTGAACGCATCCGCACGCTGCGCCAGGGCGGAGGCCTGTCCGGGTTCACCAAGCGGGCGGAATCCGACTACGATCCGTTCGGCGCCGCGCATTCCTCCACGTCTATTTCCGCCGGTCTCGGCTACGCGGTCGCGCGCGATTTCGACGGCAAGACGAACAATGTGATCGCCGTCATCGGCGACGGCGCGATGTCGGCCGGCATGGCCTACGAAGCGATGAACAATGCGGGATCGCTGAAATCCCGGCTGATCGTGATCCTCAACGACAACGACATGTCGATCGCCCCGCCGGTCGGCGCGATGAGCGCCTATCTGGCGCAATTGGTATCGGGCTCGACCTATCGCTCGATCCGCGACATGGGCAAGGAAATCGCCAAGAAACTGCCGCCCTTCATCAAGGACAAGGCGCACAAGGCCGAGGAATATGCCCGCGGCTTCGTCACCGGCGGCACGCTCTTTGAGGAAATGGGCTTCTATTATGTCGGCCCGATCGACGGCCACAATCTCGACCATCTCCTGCCGGTGCTGCGCAATGTCCGGGATTCCGATACCGGCCCGATCCTCGTGCACGTGGTCACCCAGAAGGGCAAAGGGTACGAATTCGCCGAAAGCGCCGCGGACAAATATCACGGCGTTGCCAAGTTCGACGTGGTGACCGGCAAGCAGAACAAGCCGAAATCGAATGCGCCCAGTTATACCGGCGTGTTTGCCGAAGCCCTGATCGACGAGGCTGCGCGGGACAACAAGGTGGTGGCGATCACAGCCGCCATGCCGAGCGGCACGGGCATCGACAAGTTCCAGAAGATCTACCCCGACCGGACCTTCGAC
>JANQQB010000161.1 GCA_028285165.1 Rhodobiaceae bacterium | reverse complement strand
ACCTTTGCCGCAGCATCCCGCACAGCACGGAGAAGTCGAGATGATCGCAATGCATCGTCAGGCCGCCGACGGTTTCGGGAACCGGGGTATCGCCGGTTCCAAGCGCAATTGTTAGCGGACTGACCAGGAACCTAGACCGGATCGCGCCGCAAGGCTTGGCACATGCAGTGCACGCCGCCCCCGCCTTGCGTGATCATCGACAATTCCGGGTCGTAGATCGTGAAGCCGCGCGCCTTGAGCTTTTCTTTCAGCGTGCGGGCCTCGGCCGGCACCAGCACCCGATCGTCGCCGAGCGCCACGACATTGCAGCCGAGTGCCAGGGTTTCCTGAAACGGCACGTCGATGATCTCGATGCCCTTGCCGCGCAACCAGTCGACGATGGTCGGATCGGTGCAGGCCAGGCACACGGCCGCGAGCTTGGGCGCCAGCATGACGACCATCAGGTCGATATGCACATAAAACGGGTCGATATCGGCCAGTCGGACTTCCCAGCCTTCCGCCTCGAACCAGCCGGCGATCTGGCTCGCGCCCTCCTGCATCGACCGGCCCTCCTCGCCTTCCCAGCCGATCAGCACCGCGCCCGGTTCGATCACGTTGAAATCGCCACCCTCGAACGTGCCGGCCGTCACCATGTCATAGATCGGGATGCCAAGGCGCTGATAGGTTTCGATGCAGCGGTAGTTCTCGCCGCGGCGCCACCATTGCGCCATGCTGGTGATGATCGCACCGAACGGCGTCATCACCGAACTGTCGCGGGCATAGACCTGGTAGGGCAAGGCCGGATCGGGATTGAGAAAATGCACCTCGACCCCGGCCGAGCGGTAGGCCGAGACCATTTCCGCATGCTGGCGGCGCGCCACCTCCGGTTCGAACCGCACGCCCCGGCGCAACGTCTTCTTCGACAGCGAGGATGTCTGCAGCCATCGGTAATTCTCGATCGGTCCGAGCAACACGTCGCGCATGATGCCGTAATCGGAATTCGCGCCCCAGGAATTGAGCGGCGCCGTGCCGCCGCCTTCGCGGCGATGGCGCAAGGTGAAGGGGGTCGTTTCGACAAGGCCGTCCATGCTCTGCTCCTTTGCCCGCATCGGGGACGCAAGCATCCGTCTTCGCCCTCTCGATTATGCATCGATCGGCAGGGGCCGCATCACCCTATCGCGGGCGTGCCGCATGGTCGAGACGTTGAACGTCGTTCATCATCGCTATCGGAAGTCACCTCGTATTTTTCCCGGATTTCACCGAAATCGGCCGGCAACCACCTCATGCTTCTCCGCAGCACAAACAACCAAAAATCGAGAGCCCGATGGCCATAAAAAACGAAGCGACGACCGAATGGGCGATCGCCGGTATCACCTCTGCCGGCATGTTCGTCGGATACAATGTCTTTGCCCTGATGAACCGGAAAACCGGCAAGGGCTATACGCTCCACATCCCGTCCGGCGGCGCATCGATCGGCTTGTCGGCCAGTGCCGGCGATCCGTCCTGGGTGTATTTCCGGACGCGCGAGCCGGTTACCGCCGATGCGTTCGACGGCGTGAACAGCCGCATTACCTCGGCCAATATCGGTGTGTTCTATGGCTATTCCATCACCTATCTGACCCTTCGCAAGACCTGGTGGGGCTGGTCCGACGTGCGCGCCTACGTCAAGATGACCGGTACCGGCGTCATGCTGCCGGGTGGCGGCGTGTCCGGCGGCATTACCATCCTGACGGACGGCTCGCCATGCTCGCTGCGCCATGCGCGTCTGTACCTCGACATCGACCTGGACTTCGAGGACCCGCTGCCGCGCATGACACGGGTGCAGTACAAGCCTAAGGAATCGAAAAAGAACATGATCATCGATTCCGACGCCGCCTTCGGCTTCGACAGCGATCAGTTGAACAGCCAGGGCCGCAAGGCACTGGAGGAATGTGCCTTCTACCTCAACATGCGCGAAAAAGAGCCGGTCATGATCAATGGCTTCACGGATTCCGTCGGTGAGGAAGCCTACAATCTGAACCTGTCGAAGCGCCGGGCCGAAACCGTGCGCCGGTGGTTCCAGGGCAAGGGCGTGCTCGGCGCCGACCAGTTCCGGACCGAAGGCTGGGGCGAGGAAGAGCCGGTGGCACCGAACACGATCAACGGTCAGGACAATCCGGCCGGCCGCGCCAAGAACCGGCGCGTGGAAATCGTCTTTCGGTGATCGGTCAGCCCGCGTCGATCCGCAGGTTCATGGCTGGCCGGCTCCGGCATTGCGCCTTTCGAGCTGCCGATAGACCTTGTTGGCCCTTTGCAGGTGGCGCTCCATGGCGGCCGCCGCAGCGTCCGGATCGCGCGCGGCGACAGCCTCGAAAATCGCCTCGTGCTCGACCAGGGTGATCTGCTCGGCTCCCTGGACGCGCACGAGTTCGACATGGAATTCCTCGAGCCATTCGAAGATGGCCTGGCTCACGGCGGAATAGATCGGGTTGCCGCTGATTGCCGCGATCTCCCGGTGGAACAGCTTGTCCATTTCCAGGAAACGGCTGAGATCCTTCAGGCTGGCGTGGTGGTCGTCGAGCCGGCGGCGCAACCGTGCGATGTCCTCATCGTCCGCCTGTGCGGCTGCGATCCGCACCATGCCGGCCTCGAAGAACAGACGGGCTTCCTTCAGATGTTCCAGCGTCTGTGTCGACGAAAGCAGCATGTGGCGCACCGTCGTCGCCACCTGGTCGATCACCGTACTGGCATCCGGCGCCGTCACGATCGCCCGTTCGCCATGGCTGATTGAAATCAGTCCCATGCGTTCCAGCGACTGCATGGCCTCGCGGATCGCCGGTCGCCCGACGCCGAACCGCGCCATCAGATCCCGTTCCGAGGGCAGCTTGTCTCCGGGCTCGAACGTGCCGTCTGAGATCAGCCCGACAAGCCGGTCCACCACTTCCTGGTAGAGCTTGCGACGGCGGATCGGATCCAGCGGTTTTGTCAATGTGTCACTCATGTCCGGGCATGGAGTCCGATTCGCGTGCACCGTTCAAGGCGGGCGCTCCGGCGAATTGACCCAACTGGTATGATAAGCTAACTTCCTGATGACATGCAAATCAAACAAGCATGCTCCGGGCCGGTTCGGCATTGCCGCACCGGCAGGAAACAAAGGGAGGCAGGGAATGAAACTCATGCGTTTCGCATCGACACTCGGTTTGTCCGTCGCCTTGCTGGCCGGCCTTGTGTCTGCAATGCCGACGGCAAAGGCCCAATCGGCCGCCGAGCGGGCCGTCGAAGCGGCCAAGCAGTTTGCCGGAACAGAAATCAGCATCGTCTGGGAAGCCGGCCTTCAATCGCTGGACCCGCTGAATTTCTCCGGTCCCAAATGGGAGGAACTGACCGGCATCAGGGTCAAGGTGATCGAGGTGCCGACGGCAGAAATGTTCACAAAGATCCTGCAGGAGCACCGGGCCGGTACCGGAGCCTATGATGCGCTGAACGTCATCCCGAGCTGGATGCCGGATCTGGTGAATGCCGGAGCGCTCGAAGTGCTCGACCCCTATGTCGACAAATATGCGTTCCGTGACGAATTGCAGAAAATCGCGCCGACCTACCGCGACAATCAGATGACGGTCGACGGCAAGATCTACGGCTTCCCCGACGACGGCGATCTGTTTGTCCTGTATTACCGTAAGGACCTGTTCGAAGACCCGGAAAACCAGGCCGCGTTCAAGGCGAAGTACGGCTACGACCTCGGCCCGCCGGAAACCTGGCAGGCCTATGCCGATATCGGCACGTTCTTCACCGAAAAGTACGCGCCCGACCTCTACGGCGCCGGCCAGTTCCGAGGACCGGCCTACGGCATCTGGCTTTTCGAGGAGCGCTTCCGTGTCGAGGGTGGCCGGTTTTTCGATCCGGAAACGATGAAAGCCCGGATCAACGACGAGATCGGCGTCAAGGTCTATGAGGGCATGCGCAATGACAACAGCTTCATGCCGCCGGGCGTCGAAAGCTGGGGTTTCGTCGAAGCACTCAGTGCCTTTCTGTCCGGCGACATCGCCATGACGATCTCCTGGCCGCCCTTCGGCCGCTGGGCAGCCGGCTACGGCGTTGACGACGAAGCGCTTTCCTGGGTGCCGAAGTCGACCATCGCCGGCAAGGTCGGGTATGCCCTGCCGCCGGGCGGAACGCCGCAGCTTGCCGCCGGGTTTTCCCTGTCGGTTTCCTCCAGCAGCCGCAACAAGGAAGCCGCCTACCTGTTCATCCAATGGCTGAACAGCGAGGAGACCAGCCTGCAGCGCGTTCAACTGCCCTATGCCCTGCGCGATCCGTTCCGCGAATCCCACTTTACCGATGCCGACTACCTGTCGCGCTGGCCGGATGCGCCGGCCTATCTGTCCACCCTGCGCAGGGGGGCGGACACCGGGCTGCTCGACCTGTCGATCCTGCAGATCGACAAATACGAGGAGGCGCTGCGCCAGTCTGTGACCCGGTTGTGGGCCGGCGAGGACGCCAAGACGATCCTCGATGACGTGGCAGCGCAATGGGACGCGCTGACGGAGCGGATCGGCGTCGACAAGCAGAAGGCGGCCTATGCCGACTGGGCCGGCAAGCCCAACGCCTATCCGGCACAATAGGGATGATGTGAGGCCGGCCGCACTGTCGCGTTCTGACGGCACTGCGGCCGGATCCTTGCCCCCCTAAAGAAGTGCCCGGCAACCGGACAGACAGCGGGTTGATGGCCTTGGCCGGATACCCCGACCGACCTCCAAGGCTGGACCGACCCTCAAGGATTGTGTGCCGACGATGACCGTCGCAACGGCTCCCTCGACACCGCCGGCAAGATCCGGCTCCGCGCATCGGCGCTCCCGGCAGCCGGATCGCCATTTCAAGTACTGGATTGTCGCGCCGGCGGTTTTCCTGCTCCTGTTCATCGGCATCTTCCCGCTGATCTATTCGCTTCTCGTCAGTTTCCAGAACATCACCATGATGGACGAGGACACGAGCTTTCACGGGCTCTTGCACTATCGGGCCCTGTTTGCCGACACCCGCCTCTGGCAGGCCATCGCGCACACGCTGTTCATCACTGCAATTGCACTGCCGATCGAACTCGGGTTCGGCCTGTTGATGGCGCTTCTGTTTCTCGAACGCATGCCCGGCCGCCAGATCTTCGTTGCCCTGCTCGTCCTTCCGACCATGATCGCGCCGCTGGTCGCGGGCGCCACCTGGCGCCTCCTGTTCGACAATCGCTACGGGCCGATCAACCAGATCATCAGCTGGTTTGCCGGCGAGCCGGTCACCATCCTGTGGACCATCAAGGCGGAGTTCGTCTATCCGGCGATCTTCATTGCCGAGATCTGGCAATGGACGCCCTTCATGTTCCTCATCCTGCTGGCGGCCTTGTCGAACGTCGACCAGTCCCTCGTCGAGGCAGCGGAAATCGACGGCGCCTCGGCGCCGCGCATCTTCTGGAAAATTGTGCTGCCGGCAATCTGGCCGGTCATGGCGATCGCGCTTCTGATCCGCGGTCTCGACCTCGTGCGCATTTTCGACGTCATCTGGGCGCTGACCAAGGGCGGGCCCGGCACGCAGACGGAAACCGTCTCGATCTACACCTACGTGCAGGGCTTCCGGCAGTTCGAAACCAGCTATACCGGCGCCATCGCCTTCCTTGTGATCGTGCTTCTGACTGCGGTTGTCATCGTGCTTCTGAAGCGCATGGAGATCGCCCGATGAGCACGATGCGGGCGATCGAGACCGCCAACCGGCGACGGCGCACGCGCCGGACGGCAAGACTGGTCCTGCGCTATGCCGCGGCAATCGTCCTGACGGTCCTGTTCCTGTTTCCGATCTACTGGCTGTTCATGATTTCCTTCAAGACGCCGGAGGAAATCTTCGCCTCGCCGCCGGTCTGGTATCCGGCCAGCATCCAGTTCGACAATTTTGCCGTCCTGTTCCGCGACGGCGATGCCGTCACCGTCTGGAACAGCCTCTTTATCGCCGGGACAAGCACGGTGCTGGCGCTGTTTTTCGGCACCCTGTGCGCCTACAGCCTCGCCCGCTTCCGCACCGGCGGCGACAACCTGGCAGTCTGGATCCTCTCCCAGCGCATGGTGCCGCCGATTGCCGTCGTGTTCCCGCTGTTCCTGCTCTATGTCTGGCTCGGCTGGGTCGACACCTATCACGGGCTGATCCTGCTCTATACCGCGTTCAACCTGCCCTACGTGATCTGGATGATGCGCGGTTACATCGAGGACATTCCGGCCGAACTGGAAGAAAGTGCCCTCGTTGACGGCTGTACCCGCTGGCAGGTCCTGGTCCGCGTCGTGTTCCCAATGGTGCGCAACGGGCTGTTCGCAACCGCCGTCTTCACCTTCGTCTTTGCCTGGAACGATTTCATCTTCGCCCTCGTCATGACACGCAGCGAGGTGACCACCTACCCCGTCCAGGTCTCCCACTATTTCGGAGCCCAGTCGAACTTCTGGGCCAAGATCGCGGCCATGAGCGTGCTCGGCGCCGCCCCCGTCTTCATCGCTGTCGCGTTCCTGCAACGCTACCTGGTGCGCGGCATTTCGATGGGTGCAGTAAAGGGTTAGGACCGGATGGCGCGCCTCAGGATCAGCGGTTTGAAGAAGTCCTATGGCGGCGTACCGGCCGTACGCGGCGTCGACCTGGACATCGCGGAAGGCGAGTTCACCGTGCTTGTCGGCCCGTCCGGCTGCGGCAAGTCCACCCTTTTACGCACCATCGCCGGTCTGGAGGAGCCCGACGACGGCGCCATCGAGATCGACGGCGACCTGATGAACGACGTGCGGCCGCGCGACCGCAACGTCGCCATGGTGTTCCAGAACTATGCGCTCTACCCATACATGAACGTCTTCGAGAATATCGCCTTCGGCCTCAGGGCGCGCCGCGTGGCCGAGGACGAGATCCGCCGCCAAGTCGCGCGCGCCGCGGACATGCTCGACATCACCCCCTATCTGGATCGGCTGCCGCGGGAATTGTCCGGCGGCCAGCGGCAGCGCGTCGCCATTGGCCGCGCCATCGTGCGCGATGCGCGCCTGTTTCTGTTCGATGAACCGCTGTCCAATCTCGATGCCCAGCTTCGGGACGAAATGCGCAGTGAAATCAAACGGCTGCACCAGGATATTCAGAAAACCATGGTGTATGTCACGCACGATCAGATCGAAGCCATGACGCTCGCCGACCGCATCGTCCTGATGAAGGACGGTGTGATCGAACAACAGGGCGCGCCCCTCGATCTGTTCGAGCGTCCGGCAACCCGCTTCGTCGCCGGTTTCCTCGGATCGCCGGCCATGAACTTCGTACCCGGCAAACTGGAGGAAGCGGCCGGCGCGCTCGTGGTGAGCTTTTCCGACGGTACCCGTCTCACCCTGCCTTCCGACCGGCGACCTGCCGACGCCGGTGCAACCGGCCGGAATATCCTGTTCGGCGTCCGTCCGGAACATTTCGAACGCGCCCGAGACGGCAACGGGCGCGCCGGCCAGGTCCGGCTTGCCGTGACCGTGGACCTGGTGCAGCCGACCGGATCGCGCACCTACGCCACATTCCTGCTTGGCGGCGTGGAGACCGTGGCCGAACTGAACGCCCACGACGTCGAGGCACCCGGCGAACGGCACGACCTTTGGGTCGACATGAACCGCATCGTACTCATCGACCCCGAGACCGATCGCGTGATCCCGCCGGCTGAAACTCCCGACCCCGTCAGAAAGGCCATGTCATGACCGCGAGCCCCGACCGCGCCGTCAAACTGTTCGGCACCAACGAACCACCGGCTGAAACCCGCATTCTGACCGCCGGACCGCTGACCGTCGAACTCGACGCCGGCAATCTCAGATACATCCGCTACCAAGGTGTCGAAGCGATCCGCGCCATCGCCTATGTCGTGCGCGACCGCTATTGGGGCACCTATGCACCGACGATCGCCGATTTCGAGGTAACCGAGACCGAGGCCGGATTTACGGTCGGCTACACCGCGACCTGCCGCGAGGGCGACAGCGCCTACACCTATTCGGTCCGCATCCGAGGAGAAACCGACGGCACCCTGCATTTCGAGGCCGACGGATCGGCATCGCGGGATTTCCTCACCAACCGGACCGGTTTCGTCGTCTTGCATGCCATTGAAGGAGTCGCCGGCCGGCCAGTCGTCGTGGAAGACGTGGACGGCGGGCGAACCGATACAGTCTTCCCCGATCTGATCGATCCGAAACAGCCGATCATGGATATCCGCGCCCTCACCCACGAGGTTATACCGGGCGTACAGGCGGAATGCACAATGCGCGGGGATGCCTTCGAGATGGAGGATCAGCGCAATTGGACGGACGCCTCCTACAAGACCTATGTACGTCCGCTCGGCCTGCCGCATCCCTACACCCTTGCCGCTGGCGAGACAGTAAGCCAGTCCGTCTCGCTGCGCTTCATCGGGTCTGCGGCCGCCGTGCCGGCCGGCGCTGCGGCATCGACGCCGGTTTCCGTTGCGCTTGGTGCCACGGATGGGGCGATGCCGGTATTCGGAATGGCTCTGGAAGCTCCGCATGCTGAAACGGCACGGCAGCTTGCGGACCGCCTTGCGGCGCTTTCGCCCGGTTTCCTATCCTGTCATTTCGATGTCCGACAGGGCGATCCGACCGCTGCGATGCGGGCGTTCCGGGCTGTCGCCGAACAGCTCAGCGTGCCGACGGCGCTGGAAGCGGTGCTATCGGAAACCGAGACGGCGCACGACGAGTTGGCGGTGATTGCCCGATCCGCCAATGCGGCGGGACTGGTGTTCGAGACCGTTGCGGTCACACCCGCCGGCGATCTCGGTTTTGTCGCACCGGGCACCGTCTTTCCCGACGATTCCGAATTTCGTGCGCTCTATGGCGCCGCCCGAACGACCTTTCCCGATGCCCGGATCGGCGGCGGCACTTTTGTTTACTTTACCGAACTGAACCGCAAGCCGCCGCCGGCCGATGCGCTGGATTTTGTCACGCACGGCACGAGCGCCCTTGTTCATGCCGCCGACGATCGGTCCGTCACGGAAACCCTTGAAGCGCTGCCTGCCATCTTCCGGTCGGTCCGGGCGCTCTATCCCGGGCTTGCCTATCGCATCGCGCCGGCCGGTATCGGATCGCGGACCAGTCCGTTCGGCAACGAACCGACCGCCAATCCGGATGCCGCACGGGTCACCATGACCCGCGCCGATCCGCGCCAGCGCGGCCTGCTCGGCGCGGCCTGGCATCTCGGCTATGCGGCCCGCGCCGCCGAGAGTGGAGTCGACAGCGTCGTACTCGGGGCGCCGGTCGGCGAGTTCGGTCTGATCCACACCGCCATGCCCTATAGCCAGCCCTGGTTCGATGAGGCCGGCGGTTTCTACCCCGCGTTCCATGTCATGCGCGCCCTGTATGCCGCATCGGGCCGGCCCCGGATCGTGACAACGACCTCGCATCCCGGCGCCGTGCAGGCCGTGGCCTTCGACGGCAAAGACGGTACCGAAATCTGGCTCGCCAACCTGACGGGAACCGCGCAGCACGTGGCTTTGTCAGGAATCGGGTCCCCGACAATTCGCATGGCCCGGATCGACGAACACTCGTTTGAAACCTGCGCCGGCAATGCCGACGGGTTGGACGCCACGGAAACCGGGCTGTCATCCGGCACTGTCGAGCTTTCCGCCTATGCAAGCGTGCGCCTGCGCACCGAATCCGGCCCGGCCCGGTCGTAGCCCGGACCGCAACAGGGAGAACACCCATGACCGAGACACCGCTCAAGACCATGGCGGGCCACCGCAACCTCAAGGCCGGCCATTTTGTGCTGGAATTCGATACACCCGGCATCGGCCACATCCTGAAGACCGCCGGATGCGACTTTGCGGTCTTCGATACCGAACACAGTGGCTTCGGCATCGAGACCACCAAGCGGGTGCTCAGATACATGCAGGCGGCGGAGCTGCCGACGATCGTGAGGGTCCCGTCGACGGATTACAAGGACATCGCCCGTGCCTGCGACGCCGGAGCGGAAGGCGTGATGCTGCCGATGGTGTCGACGCCTGAGGAGGCCGAGGCCATCGTACAGGCGATGAAGTACGTGCCGCGTGGCGGGCGGGGCGTGATCGTGCGATGCGCCTATGACCGGTTCACAAGCGGGCCGACCGTCGAAAAGCTCGCATTCCAGAACCAGCGCACGACCCTGTTCGCCCAGATCGAGACCGCCGACGGTGTCAAGAACGCGGATGCGATTGCGGCGATCGACGGCGTCGATTGCCTCTGGGTCGGACATTTCGACCTTTCGTGTTCGCTCGGCATCCCGGCCCAGTTCGACCATCCCGATTTCCTGGCGGCGATCGACACGGTGCTGGAGGCGTGTGCGCGGCACGGCAAATCCGCCGGACGGCTGGTTCCCGACGTGGACTCCGGCATCACTCTGTTCAAGCAAGGCTTTGATTTCATCGCCTACAACGCCGACGCCTGGGCCTTGAGCGATGCCGTCGCAGCAGGGCTGACCGCGATCCGTTCCGGCACGAAACAGGGAGCCGCGCCATGACCGCGTTCCGGGTGGCCCTCAGCGGCGATTTTTTCGGTCCAGGAGGCGAGCCGGTGTTTCCCGAGTTCGACCTTTCGCCGCTGCGCGATCAGGCCGGGCTCGATCTCGTCGCGCTCGACAAGGTGCCGGAGATCACGCCTGAACAGATTGCCGATCTCGACGCCCTGATCCTGCTCGGATCCCGGGTGTCGGCCGCCACGCTGGAAGGCTCGGAGCGCCTGGCTGTCGTGGCCCGGTTCGGCGTCGGCTACGACAATGTCGACACGGCCGCCTGCGATCGCCAGGGTGTCGCGCTGGTCATCACGCCGGACGGCGTGCGCCGGCCGGTGGCCGTGTCGATCCTCACGCTTATGTTCGCGCTCACCGGCAAGCTGATGGTCAAGGACCGCCTGACCCGGCTCGGCCCGGATGGCTGGGCGCAAAAGACCGAGCATAACGGGGTCGGCCTGGTCGGCCTGACGCTCGGCTCGATCGGCATCGGCAATATCGGCGCTGAAATGTTTCGGCTCGCCCGCCCGCTCGACATGACCTTCATCGCCCATGATCCCTTTGCGGATCCCGGACTGGCCGACGACCTCGGCATACAATTGGTCGATCTCGACACCCTGTTCCGGCAATCCGACGTTCTGGCGGTCAATTGCCCGCTCACCGATGCGACCCGGCATCTTGTAAATGCCGACCGCCTCGCCCTGATGAAGCCGACCGCGTTTCTGATCAACACGGCCCGCGGTCCGATCGTCGACCAGAAGGCCCTGACCGCGGCCCTGAAGCAGGGAGCGATAGCAGGCGCCGGCCTTGATGTGTTCGAAAAGGAGCCACCCGACGCCGACGATCCGATCCTTGCCCTCGATTCCGTCATCGTGACGCCGCATGCGCTGTGCTGGACCGACCAGATCTTTGAGGGCAACGGCGCCGCCGACGTGCGCGCCGTGCTCGACATCATGCAGGGCCAGGTTCCCCGTGGCATCGTCAACACGGCGATCCTTGAAAACGCCGCGTGGCGTCGGCGCCTCCAAGGCTATGCCGAAGCGTTTCCGGGATAGCGTCCGGTACCGGACGACCGCTTCGGGAAAAGGACATGCATTGGCGCCGATCGGCACGCCGAACGCCTCTGGCGAAAAAATCTCGAGACCCTGAACGCAACGGCGTCACATAGTCCGGTGCCGACTCGTCATGCTTGCGAACCCTCACAACGGAGACGCAGCATGACCGCTTCCCACCCACGAACCCTTGAAACCGAGATCCCCGACATCTTGCAGGCGATGTCCCGGGTGCATGGCGCAATCGGGCGCTACGGTTTCGACAGGATGCTCGAACACCTTGTTTTCCTGCGTGTTTCGCAGATCAACGAATGTTCCTATTGCGTGAAAATGCATACCGAGGAGGCCCGTGCCGATGGCGAGACCAATGACCGTCTCGACCGGCTGATCGTCTGGCGCCATGCCGAGGAGTTCAGCGACCGCGAACGCGCCGCCTTTGCATGGGCCGAAGCGCTGACGGAACTGGACGGAAGGACCGACATCGCCGCCTTGCGCGAAACAGTCCGAGCGCACTTCTCCGAGACCGAACTCGGCGTATTGACCAGTCTGGTGGCGATGATCAACCTGTGGAACCGCGTGCAGATCTCACAGGACTGATGGCTCCGTCCAGTACCGGAACCGGGCGTTTGCCCGGTTTTAATACACGATATGCAGCGCAAGAGGCCGACGCCGTGAATGCAATTGACACCTTTGAAGACATGCGCAGCCGGTTGACCGGCCTCGCCTACCGACTGTTGGGGTCCTACGCGGACGCCGAGGACGCGGTCCAGGAAACCTATCTGAAATGGAACGCCGTCGACCGGTCGGAGATCGAAACGCCGGCCGCCTGGCTGACGACAGTGTGTACCCGGCTGTGCCTCGACACACTGAAATCGGCGCGCCGATCGCGGACCGATTATGTCGGCACGTGGCTGCCGGAACCGGTCTCCACCGAAGACCAGGTGTTGCCGGACGAACGTCTGGCGCTCGCCGATTCATTGTCCATGGCGTTTCTGGTCGTGCTGGAACGTCTCGCGCCGAAAGAACGGGCCGCCTACCTGCTGCACGAAATCTTCGACATGTCCTATGCCGACCTGGCGGGCCTACTCGACATCTCCGAAACCGCTTGTCGCAAGCTCGTGTCGCGGGCCCGCCGCAATATCGGCAAGGCCCATGTGCGGCATGTCACGCCGTCGGACGTTCAGGAGCGGTTTCTCAATGCCTTCAAGAACGCCGTCGAGACCGGCTCCGCCGATACGCTCGCCGCGCTCTTGAGCGAGGACGTGCAATTGCATGCCGACGGAGGCGGCGTCGTACCCGCAATCGGTCGCGTGCTTATCGGTCCCGACGAGGTTCTGGGCTTTGCAACGCAGGGGTTGCGCGAATTCTGGCGGGGGTTTGCCTGGCAGCCCGCCGACATCAACGGCACCCGGGGATATCTGATGACGGATGGCGACAGGGTCATTGCCGCGGTGAGCTTTGCCTTCGACCGCCAAGGCCGCACGACCGACATCTTCATCATGCGCAATCCCGACAAGCTCGGCACCTTCGCCAAGCCGGTCGAAACCGGTTCGCACAGGGCGCCCTGGCTCATGTGACAGCGACCTGCTCGCCGCCCCTCCCCGCGTCCGTCGCTCCTTCGCCGGCCCCGCTCATGACGATTGGGGACCGGCCTTCCTGCCGGCAATCTGAAACAGCGCGGCACCGCCTACGACCAGGATCAGAGCGAGAGCAAAACCGTCCGGCAGGGATTCGCCAAGCAAAAGCACGGCAACAGGTGTGCCGACGGCTGCCGCCACAGAACCGATCTGACTGAGATAGACCGGTCCGGCGACATACTGAAGGCGGAAATAGGCAATGAATTGAAGGGCAAAGGCGGCGATGTTCAGTCCGGTCAGGAGCACCAGCATGGGCGTCGATGCCAGCCGGTTCCAGGCCGCACCGCCTTCCAGACCCACGGCGAACGGAGCCGTCAGGGCTGCGGCCAGAAGCAGCATCAGCGCTGCCAGCAGGATGGGCTGCGCGCCGCTCGGCCAGAACCGCGTGCGGAACAGGTTGCCGCCGGCGACGATGAACGGAATGCCGGAGGCGACCAGCACCCAACCGACGCCGGACCCACCGTCGAGCCCGTCGAATTTTCCAAACGCCAGCAACAGCCCGCCGGCCAGCGCCACCGCGACACCGAGCGCCCCAAGCCGGACGAACCGTTCCATGCCGAACATCAGCGCCAGGGCGTAGGTGATGAGCAGCGGAAACGCGAAGGCGAGCGACACATAACCCGCCCCGACATGCGCCACCGACAGATAGGCCATGGCGCTCGGCAGGGCCTGAAACGCGCCTGCGCCGAGACCATAGAGCGCAAGCGGTCGCCAGGCACCGCGGACCGCGCCCGAATGGACGGCAAGCAGAAACAGCAGGATCCCGGCACCGCCGAGCACGACGGTCAGGAACCACAGCATCGGCGCGGCGTGGTCCGCGGCGAGCCGTGAAATGATGATTGTCACGGCGAGCAGCGACCCGGTCGCAGCCAACAGGACCGGCGCCTCGAGATCGATCGACGTCGCATACGGTTTGGCGGACAAAGGCGGCATGGGGGCCTCTTGCAGCAGGGTGCATTCAGGGATAGAGTTTATCTCCATATAAAGTATCTTTATATCGAGACAAGTGATGACCGATGATTTTGAGGACCGTGCATCCCGGGCCGTCGGCCAATGGCAACAGGAGTTTCCGGACTGGGATCTGCGCCCGATGGAGATGCTGGGGCGCTTGAGCGAAACGGCAGCCGTCATCGGCCGCGATCGTCAGGCACCTCTGTTTGCCCGCTACGGTCTGCAGCCGGGCGAGTTCGACGTACTGGCAGCCCTACGCCGATCGGGCGCCCCGTTCGAGATGACGCCAACGCATCTGTTCGAGATCACCATGATGTCGTCCGGCGGCATGACGGCCCGTCTCGACCGTCTGGAAAAGGCCGGGCTGGTGGCCCGGCGTGCCAATCCGGAAGATCGCCGTGGCGTGCTGGTGTGCCTTACCGACGCGGGCCGGGACCTGATCGAGCGCGCGGTGCCGGATCATGTTGCCAATCAGGCTCAGATCGTCGGCGGACTGAGCAAAGCGGAACTCGAAGCGCTGTCCGGTCTGTTGAAAAAGCTCCTGCGCCATGTCGAGGCATCGACGTGACGGTTTTTCCTTGCGCGCCGCGGGCACGCCGCCTTCTCACGTCCGAAAATTGATGACGGTTCGGTGACACAAAAGTACCGAAAATCGTCTTTTCTAAAAAAAATGGAAAAATCGCTTTTCAAGGCAATCGATTAGGGTCTTAATTTGTTGAACGGCCAAACAATACAAAGGTGCCGCTCCAGGTTGACGTAACGTTCGCACAGTCTTCGCCGCGCCCCGCGATTCCGCCGGGCGCCCGTGGTCGCCTTCGTTTCTCCGCCGAGCGGCCCGACACCGCAAGTTGGCAAGCAGGAAGGACACATTCGTCGGCGCACAGACCGCACTCATGATTTGAACCAGACGTCCTTCCAGACGCTTTCCAGCGCAGGGTCCGTGTTCCGGCGTTTGTTTCGGGGGAAACAAAATGTCCGAAATCTACATCGTCGGGGTCGACGGAACGGAGCATTCGCAACGGGCGGTCGACTATGCCGCCGCCCGCGCGAAAGCGGCCAATGCCGAACTCCTTCTCGTGTTCGTACTCGAATGGTCGCCCTTCAGCTTTCACACAGCGGAAGAACTGGCCGAACGCCACAAGCGCCGCGAGGAGGAGCTGGACCGGGCGAATGCCGTCATCCAGCCGATCGCACAGAAACTGAACGCATCCGGCATCACGGCGACGACCGAGGTCCGTCACGGCCATGCCGGCGAATTGATGTGCGAGATCGCGGAAGAAAAGGGCGTCGCCCAGATCATCGTCGGGCGCTCCGGCGGGTCAGGCATCACCCAGCGTCTCATGGGCTCCCTGGCGATCACGCTCGCCCAGGCGGCGCCCGTCCCCGTGACGATCGTTCCCTAATTCAATCCGACACCCAGACGAAATGACGTCTGTCAGGAGAGGATCCTGTCCATGTTGTCTCGAATCCTAGCTGCAGCGGCGCTCCTGCCGTTCACTGCCGGGCTGGCCCAGGCCCAGCAATCCGGCATCGACCAGGCGATCAGCGACGCGGTCGCGCCGATCGTCAATCCGATCGTTTCCACCATCTTTTATTCCGTCCCGGTTTTTGGAACCGACTTTCCCCTGATCGTCGGATGGCTGGTCATCGCCGCCCTCGTCTTCACTTTCTATTTCGGCTTCATCCAGTTTCGCGGCTTCAGGCACTCGATCGAACTGGTGCGCGGCGACTATCTCGATCCGAAGGACGCCGGCGAGGTGACCCCGTTCCAGGCGCTGGCAACCGCCCTCTCCGGCACGGTCGGTCTCGGCAACATTGCCGGCGTCGGGGTCGCGGTCTATCTCGGCGGACCAGGCGCCACGTTCTGGATGATCCTGGCCGGCCTGCTCGGCATGGCCTCGAAGTTCACCGAATGCATACTCGGCGTGAAATACCGCAACGAATATCCCGACGGCACCGTGTCCGGCGGCCCGATGTATTACCTTTCGAAGGGTTTGTCGGAGGACGGCAAGGCCGCGCTCGGCAAGTTTCTCGCCATCTTCTTTTCGATCTGCTGCATCGGCGGCGCGCTCGGCGGCGGCAACATGTTCCAGGCCAACCAGTCGTTCGTGCAGATCTCTTCGATCATCCCGTTCTTTGAGGGCAAGGGCTGGCTGTTCGGCCTGATCATGGCGGCGATCGTCGGAATCGTGATCATCGGCGGCATCAAGTCGATCGCCCGGGTCACCGAAAAGGTCGTGCCCGGCATGGCCGTGATCTATGTCGGCGCGGCGCTGATCATCATCATCATGAACATTGGTGCGCTGCCGGCAGCGGTGAGCGCGATCATCACCGGCGCTTTCGCCCCGACGGCCGTCGCCGGCGGTGCCATCGGCGCGCTCATCCAGGGCTTCAAGCGGGCGGCGTTTTCCAACGAGGCCGGCATCGGTTCCGCCTCGATCGCCCACTCCGCCGTCCAGACCAAACACCCGGTCACGGAAGGCTATGTCGCGCTTCTCGAACCCTTCATCGACACGGTCGTGATCTGCACCATGACCTCACTGGTCATCATCATCACCGGTTCGTGGGTCCCCGAGTCCGGCGTGACCGGCATCGCGCTGACCTCGCAGGCCTTCGAAGCGAACTTCTCCGGCTTCGGCTACGTGTTGGCGATTGCCGCCGTCCTGTTCGCCTTCTCCACCATGATCTCCTGGTCCTATTACGGCCTCAAGGCCTGGACCTACATGTTTGGCGAAGGAAAGGCCAAGGAGATCATCTTCAAGGTGATCTTCTGTGTCTTCGTGGTGATCGGCTCGTCGATGAGCCTCGGACCGGTGATCGATTTCTCCGATGCCATGATCTTCGCCATGGCGATCGCCAACATCATCGGCCTCTACCTGCTCATGCCGAAGGTGAAAGCGCTCGTCGCCGATTACCGCGAAAAGCTGGCGACCGGCGAAATCCGCAAGATGAAATAGACTGTTGCAATACCTCGGAACCGGCCGCGACGGCCGGTTCCGAAACATGTCGGTCAGGCCGCAAGCAATTGCCCGCGCCCGGGGACCTGGGTTGGCAGGCCGGCCAGCCGCATCGCGCTCCACGCGCCTGCAACGGCACTGGAGACCACCGGCAGTCCGGTCGTCGCCTCAAGCGACGCCGTCACCCCGAGCGTGCGCAGACCGCCGCATGAAATGAACAGTGTATCGGCATCCGGGGCGGCGGCCGCGCCGCGTTCTCCCAGATCGATCAAAGTGTCTTCGGTCACGGCCAGAATCTGGTTGACGTCGGCGATCTCCAGCGCGGCCAGTCCGGCAATTTGAAATCCCTCATCCTGCAGGAAATCCGCAAGCCGGCGATTGACGTCGTCGACATAGGCAGTGGCAAGCGCGACACGCCGTCCCCCGACCGCCTGAAGAGCTTCGACAATCGCCGCGCTCATCGTCGTTGCCGGCAATCCGGTCGCCTCCCGCATGGCGGAAATCAGCGATCGGTTGAACACCGCGCCGCGATAAAAACTCAGCGACGTCCCCATGAGGACAACGACGTCGGCACTGCGTGCCGCGAGCCGCTCGGCCGCACCGACCACATCGTCGATCACCGCGTCGTAGCCGTCCGGCGTCAGACGTTCGAGCCCGAGCCCTTCCGCGATGAAACGCGCGCCCTCGGGATACAAGGCCGGTGCTTCCGGCGGAACGGCACCGGCCGCGGGCGGAACGATCATGCCGATCAGCGGCATCTTCGGCGTCGCCATGCACTCCTCCTGAAACCAATTTTGCTTGCGATGATAACCCGATAAGCTAACCTGCGAAAACAGACAGGGGTGTAACTGACATCATGACAGGGGACTCAAGCGCCGCGGGCTTGCGCTCGCGGGTGGTTGTCGACGGGCTCGACCGGACGCCGCACCGGGCCTTCATGCGCGGCATGGGCCTCGACGACGAGGCGATGGCGCGGCCGTTCATCGGCGTGGTCACCACCGAAGCCGAAACCTCGCCCTGCAATCTCGGCCTCGCTGCCCAGGCCGAACACGCCTATGCCGGCGTGAAGGAAGGCGGTGGCACGCCACGCTCCTTCACGACGATCTCGATTTCCGACGGCCTCAGCATGAACCATCAGGGCATGAAATGCTCCCTGGTCTCGCGCGAGGTGATTGCGGATTCCGTCGAGCTCGTCGTGCGCGGCCATTGTTACGACGGTCTCGTGGCCTACGGCGCCTGCGACAAGAACCTGCCGGCAATGATGATGGCGATGACCCGCCTCAACGTGCCGTCCGTCTTCCTGCATGGCGGCCCGACGCTGGCGACCGGCTATAAGGGACGCATGGTCTCCGTCATGGACGCCTATGAGGGCGTCGGCGCCGTTCAGACCGGCACGCTTGAACGCACCGCGCTGAAGGACCTGGAAGAAAAGGTCATGCCGACGATCGGCGCCTGTCCCGGCCAGATGACGGCAAGCACAATGGCCATGGTCTCCGAAGTGCTGGGCTTTGCGTTGCCGGGTTCAGCGACAGCCCCGGCGGTGAATGCCGAGCGCCGCGGCCTCGGTCGCCGTGCCGGCCTGACTGTCATGGAAGTGCTGCGCCGCGGCGGCCCCCTGCCCCGCGACCTCGTCACCCGAAAGAGCCTGGAAAACGCCTGCGCGATCGTCGCGGCGACCGGCGGATCGACCAACGCTGCCCTGCACATTCCCGCGATCGCCCACGAGGCCGGCCTCCGCTTCACCCTCGACGATGTGGCCGCCGTCTTCGAACGTACGCCTCTGATCGCCGACCTGCAGCCGGGCGGAAAATATTTTGCCCAGGACGTGCATGCCATCGGCGGTGTCGCGGTTGTCGTCAAAGCCCTGATCGATGCCGGCTTCATGCACGGCGATACGCCGACTGTGATGGGCATGACGCTCGCCGAGGCGGTTGCCGATGCACCGCCGCCCGACGGCACGGTCATCCGACCCGTCGCCGACGCGCTGTCTCCGACGGGCGGTGTGGTCGTGCTGAAGGGCTGCCTCGCGCCCGACGGTGCGCTGATCAAGGTGGCCGGGCTCAAGACGTTGACCCATGAGGGTCCGGCACGGGTTTTCGAATCCGAGGAAGCCTGCGTGGCGGTGATCCGCGCCGGCGGGTTCAACGCGGGCGATGTCATCATCATTCGCAACGAGGGGCCGAAGGGCGGTCCGGGCATGCGGGAAATGCTGGGTCCCACGGCCATGCTCTACGGCCAGGGCATGGGCGAAAAGGTGGCGCTGATCACCGACGGCCGGTTTTCCGGCGCGACCAGAGGCCTGTGCATCGGGTATCTCTCGCCGGAAGCCGCCGCCGGCGGACCGGTGGCGCTCGTT
>JANQQB010000141.1 GCA_028285165.1 Rhodobiaceae bacterium | reverse complement strand
GACCCATTTGATGAGCCATATCAGGTCGTTCGGCGAGGCAAACAGCGCAGCGCGATGTGGGACATCGGGCAAGCTGTTTAACGCTGCCGACGGCCTGATTTGGCTCACCAAACACGGATGTTTCCGTGTTTGGCAGCGGGGTTCGCAAATCGGAAACATCCGATTTGCGGGAGGCCGGATTTTCAGGCCTTCTGGTCGTCGTTGCGATCGCCTTGTGGTCAACCAGACCACGGCGGCGACCGCGCCTAGCCAGAAGGCACGAAAAACCGGTCAAATGGATCAAGATAATCACACAATGCTCTAGGTCGTATGGCTCGGCGGCAATGGGTCGCCGAAAGTGCGGCAGGGTAAGGCGACACGTCATGCTCTTCAAAATCGCGATCTTCATGACGGCGGCACTCTTGTGCGTCAGTGCGTTTTCCGTGATGCAATATCTGGAATCGCGCTCCGACCTGCGCCAGCGCCTGGTGAAACGGCCAACCGGCGGCGGACGAAAGGATGGCGGCGATCCGAAGAGCCGGCTGAAGAAAGTGACCGAAAAGGTCGCTGCCCAGGCCGCCAGCTATTATGAAAGCTCGGATCCGACGGGCATCAAGGCGATGCGGCTGACGATGATCCAGGCCGGATTTTTCGATCCGAAGGCGGTTGGCTGGTATTTCGCGTTCCGGATCCTCCTTGCGGTCTGCGGATTGGGCGTGGCGTTTACGCTGTTGCGCACGTCGTTTGTCGAGCCGACGCTTGCCACCCAGGCCATGGTCTGCATCGGCCTGACCCTCTTCGGCTATTACCTGCCGCGGTTTTATGTTTCCAATCGCATCAAACAGGTCTCCAACCGCAACCGCCTCGGATTCCCGGATTTCATGGACCTGATGGTCGTGTGCGCGGAGGCCGGCCTGAGCATCGAAGCAGCGCTCGACCGTGTCGGCCGGGAATTGGGCACCAGCTATCCCGAACTCTCGACTCATCTCTCCGTGGCCTCGCTTGAAATGCGCGCCGGCCAGAGCATGGAGGAATCGCTGAAGACACTTGCCGGCCGTCTCGGGCTGGAGGAGGTCCGCGCCTTCGCAACGCTACTCCAGCAATCCAAGGAACTGGGGACGTCGCTGTCGGAGGCGCTCAAGGTCTACAGCGACGAGATGCGTCACAAGCGTCTGTCCACGGCAGAGGAAAAGGCCTACGCGCTGCCGGCCAAACTGTCGATCCCGGTGACCGCCTTCATCCTGCCGACAGTGTTGCTTGTCGCCATCCTGCCGTCGATCGTGCGCTTTATGGTATCGGGTTTCTGATTCCGCTTTGCCCGGCATTTCAGACATTTAAGTAAAATCGTCGACAAAACTTAAGCGGGTTTTCATGCGCGTCTGCTAGCCTGTTCCCAATAAGAGGAAAGGACGGCAGGGGGCCACATGTCTCGACCATTCATTCGATCGGCAGGTGCGGCCAGGGCGGCGGGGATACTCATGCTGGCTCTGTCGCTGGGAGCCTGCAGCACGGCCGGAACCCATTCGGCCTATGTTGGCGGCGATGAACCGCGATCCTGGTTCGGCAAGGATATCGACAATCCGCTGAAAGCGGGAAAGTCGAACTTTCGCCGGCAGAATTTCGGTCTGGCCGAACAGAGTTTCCGCAAGGCGGTTGAGACCGATCCGCGCAACGCCGAAGCCTGGCTCGGTCTGGCCGCTTCCTACGATCAGCTCGGGCGCTTTGACCATGCCGACCGGGCCTATGAGGAACTGATCCGGATCACCGGTCCGCTGCCGCAGATCCTGAACAATCGCGGCTATTCCTACTATTTGCGCGGCGATATGAAAAAGGCGCGGGCGGTCCTCAACCGTGCCGCCCAGGCGGATCCGGAAAACACCCGCATTCAGGGTAACCTCGACCTCGTCAATCAGGGTTGAGCTTCCGCCATTCGGGCATCTGGACACGGCTCAAACGGTCGCTCAGTGTGACCGTATCGTTGGCTTTCAGGTGCCCGAACGATGGATCTGATCATCCGACCGGCGGTCCGCGACGACGCGGACGCCATCGCCGCGGTGTTTTCGCCGTCCATTCGCAGCCTCGATTTCCTGCCTGATCTGCACACACGCGGCGAGGACCGTTGGTTCATCGAGCACGTGATCCTCGTCGAATCCGCGGTGAGCGTTGCTGTCGAAGGTGCCGCGATCCAGGGCTTTATCGCCTTGCAGGGCACTGAGGTCCGATTGCTCTACGTGCATCCCGATCGAATCGGCCGCGGGATCGGATCGCGGCTCTTGAAAACTGTGAAAGGGAGCGGCGTCGAGCGGCTGGAATTGTGGTGCTTCCAGGCCAATTGGAACGCCCGTCGCTTCTATGAAAGCCATGGCTTTGTTGCGGTGGAATTTACCGACGGCCGCAACAACGAGGAAAAGACCCCGGACATGCGCTATGTCTGGACGCGGTCCGGCGGCCCGTAAACGCCGCGTCGCCGCCGCGCCTGTCAGGTCTTGGGCGGTGCATCGGGCAGCGGCAGGATCGAGGTCGCACCCGGCGCATTGCTCAAATGGTGTTCCAGGCGCGACCGGGCGAGGCCCAGATCGCCAGCTGCAATGGCGTCCAGGACCGACAGGTGTTCGGTTGCCGATTGCACGATCCGTTTCGGCCGGACGAAACCGCGATACTGCGCCAGCCGGCGCAGCCGGTTGTGTTGTTCGATGGCGCCGAGCAGGAACCGGTTGCCCGACCACGCGACGATGGTCTCGTGAAAACGTGCATTGCGTTCGAAATTGCCGATGGCCTGGTTCGGCCGGTCGGCGGCGTCGATCATGTGCTCCTGTTCGCGGCGCAGATTGGCAAGCGTACCCGGATCGGCTGCATAGTCCGGTTCCTCGAAGGCCGCCGGCTCGATCCGCATGCGGAACCGGTAGCTCGACTGGCTTTCCTTCGGCGTTCGGATGATCGCCGTCATGAGCCAGCCCTTGCCTTCGCGGGGCGCCACCAGGCCTTCGCGCATCATGCGTTGCAGGACCCGGAAGATCATGGTGCGCGGCTGGTCGTAGCGGCGCATCAGGTCGGTCTCGGTCACCGGATTCGGAAGCGTGTCGTCGATCCGGTCGTTTGCCATGCGCCAATAGACCTGGTCTTCGATCGACTGCAGGTCCGTGTCGCCGATCTCCGACAGCACATGGTCGTGGCTGGCAAGGAAGAAGCCGCGCTTTGCGCGCTTCTGCACGACGCCCTGTTCGGCAAGCAGGTGCAGGGCGCCCTGAACCGGCGTGCGCGAGACGCCGAAGCGTTCCGCAAGCGGTGCGGCGGACAGATGTGCGCCCATCGCCATGCCTTCGCGCCGGGCGTGGGCGATGATCTGCCGGGCGAGGCGATGGTGCAAAGCGGTGAAGTCCGGGCCGTTCATGGTCATGTTTTACGCGGGCGGTCGTGGCTCGCAAAGCGCGCTGCTTGCACAATGGTCGTTTCTCAACAGGCGCAGATCGAACTGAATCGCGAAAAAAAGCAAATTCATATTGACTTTAATCATGAATAAAATCAATTTTTGAGCATGGCCGACCAATCCATCCAGGATTTTCCCTTTTTTACGATCGAGGGGCCGCCGCGTGAGCGCGGCATCAGCTACGGGCGCCAGGCCGCGCGCCGCATTCACAAAAGCGAAGAGATTTATGTCCGCGCCATGGAGAGGCGGGGGTTCCAATGGCAGGAAGTGAAGCGGCTTGCTGCGGAATTCGCGCCGGCGATTGCCCGGCTCGATAGCCGTTTCATGGCCGAGATCGAGGGCATCGCCGAAGGCGCGGGCGTGGATCTGGAAACGGTCATTGTGGTCAACGCAAGGTCGGAAATCTTCAACGGGCGTGCGCCGGGTGACCGCGAAGCCGCCCGTGCCGCCCAGGACGCCATGCCGGCCGAAGGCTGTACGAGCGCCTTGGCGCTTGGGAAAGCGACCCGGTCCGGTCATCTGCTGCAGGGTCAGAATTGGGACTTCAATGCGGAATGCGTGCATTCTGCGATCGTCCTGAAAGTGGTGCCGGAATCCGGTCCGCAGATCCTGACCTTCGTGGAAGCCGGCGGGCTTGCCCGCTCGGGCCTGAACACAGCCGGGATCGCCGTGACCGCCAACAACCTGGAATGCGAGCAGGATTTCGATCGCACAGGCATGCCGTTGTCGATGATCCGCCGCCGTATCCTTGAAGCTGACACGTTCGCAGAGGCGATCGGTGCCGTGACTGCGGCGGAGCGGGCGGTTTCCAACAACATGACCGTATCGCAGGTCCACGGCGACGAGGCGATCAACCTGGAGACGACGCCGGACGAAGTGTTTGCGCTTTGGCCCGATGACCGGGGTCTGTTCGCCCATGCCAATCACTTCCAGAGCCCGGCAGCGCAGGTGAAAGTCCGCGATACGTCGAAGGCAAGCCGCACGCCCTGCACATTGTACCGCGACCGCCGGGTCATGGCGGTTCTGGCCGCAAGGGCCGGCGATCTGACTGTCGACGATTTCAAAACCGCCCTTGCGGACACCTTTGCAACGCCCCACGCCGTTTGCCGTCCGCCGGTCGAAGGGCGCAACGGACATGTGTCGAGCACGGTGGCGACCGTGGTGTTCGATCCGGTGGCGGGCCTGATTCACGCCCGCCCGGCACCCTATAGCCCCGATACTGCCTTTACCGTCTATGCGTTGAACGCGGACGCGCAGGATCGGATCGGTCAGGTCGCAGCGGCGCAATAGGCGTCGGGAATGCGCCTTTTGGGAGGGTCCGGACGGCGTGAGGTCGGGATTGTTCGGGTTTTCAGAGGCGGCGCCAAATGAGAGGGAGAGCGAAATGAACGGATTGAGAGCGGGACTAATCGGAACGGTCGCCGTCATGGCCGTCGCGTTGCCGGCCGGCGCTTTGGCGGACCAGGGCACGCTGCGTGTCGCAAGCCAAAGCGACATTCGCAGCACCAATCCGGGCGTCGACCGGTCCGGCTTCACCGACAGCGTGCATCTCAACATTGTCGAGGGACTTGTCGGCTACAAGGACGATCTCAGTGTCGGCCCCGTACTTGCCGAAACCGTTTCGGTCTCTGACGATCAGAAGGTCTACACCTTCACGCTCCGGCCCGGTATCAGGTTTCACAACGGCGACACGCTGACCGCCGCCCATGTCAAGGAATCCTGGGATCGCTACATGGACGAAGCCACGAAATGGCGCTGCCGCAGCCGGTTCAACGGCGAGGACGGCGTCAACGTGGTTTCGGTCGAAACTCCGGACGAGCGGACCGTTGTCTATACGATCGACCGGCCGTCGCCGCTTTTCCTGAAGGACATGGCCCGGTTCGATTGCGGATCGACAGGCATCGTGCATCGCGACAGTGTCAAGGCTGACGGATCCTGGGATCGTCCGATCGGGACCGGTCCCTTTGTTTTCGTCGAATGGCAACCCGGCCAGAAGATTGTGCTCGATCGCTTTGCGGACTACACGCCGGCCGAGGGTCCGATGGATGGTTTTACCGGTCGGAAGACCGTGTCCGTCGACCGGGTCGTGATCAGTGTCGTGCCCGACGCGGCATCGGCGAAGGCGGCCATGCGGGCCGGTGAGGTCGACCTCTTGAACATCTCGACCAGTGATGTTGAGGAGATGCGCGAGGCCGGCTTCAACGTCGTCGTGCAGCCGACGCCGGCCTGGGGCAGTTTCCTGATCTCTCGTCATGACGAATTCATGGCCAACCGGGCGCTGCGCCAGGCCATGGCGGCCGCCCTCGATGTGCAGGAACTGGCCGCACTCATGGGCTACGACTCCCACAACGCGTCGCCGATCCCGCCCATGTCGAGCTATTATACGGAGACCCAGAAAAAGACCTACGGCTTCGATCCCGAACGCGCCCGGGCTCTGCTGTCCGAAGCGGGCTACGACGGCGAACCGATCAAACTGATCACCAGCCGCCGGTCGCCGACGATCTTCAACCAGGCCGTTGTGGCCCAGTCCATGTGGCAGGCGGTCGGACTGAACATCGAGATCGAGGTGCTCGACTGGGGCGCGCAACTCGATCTCTATCGGTCCGGTGAATACCAGGTCCAGTCTTTCGGCTTTTCCGCCCGGCTGGATCCGGCCCTGTCTTGGGACATGTTTTCAGGCGAACAGACCCGCAAGGTGTGGGATGATCCCGCAGCCCTGGATAAGATCCGTCTGCTGATGAACGAGACGGACAGTGAAAAACGTGCCGTGCTGAGCGATGACCTGCACAAAATGTTCCTTGAACAGGTTCCGGCGATCGGCCTGTACAGCCAGCCGCAGACGACGGCGCTGTCCGGACGGGTGTCGGGCTTTAAGACGTGGCCGGGAGGCCGGACACGGTTCTGGAACATCGCGCTCGACGGCTGACGGCCCCCGGCAGCCTGAGGCGGCTTGGCCATGTGGTCCTACGCGCTGAAGCGCCTCCTGATGACGATCCCGACACTCTTTCTGGTGTCGGTGATCGTCTTCTTGCTGATTCGGCTGATCCCCGGCGATCCGGCCGCCATCATGCTGAACGACCTGGACAGCGACATCGCGCTGGAGGAGATGCGTTCCGAACTGGGTCTCGACCGCCCCGTTCCTGTCCAGTTCGTCATCTGGCTCGGCAACATGCTGAGCGGCGATCTCGGCGTTTCGATCAATACCGGTGAGCCGGTCCTGGCGGCGATTGCCAGCCGCTTCGGCGTCACGGCCACGATCACGGCGCTCGCCGTCGTCATGGCGGTCGTCATTGCCGTGCCCGCCGGCATCATCGCGGCCTGGCGCCAGGACACGCCGCTCGACTATTCGATCGTTTTTGTCAGCATCCTGTTTCTGTCGCTGCCGAGTTTTTGGCTCGGTCTGATGATGATTTTCCTGTTTGCGATCACCCTCGGCTGGCTGCCGACGATCGGCTTCGTGTCCGTATCCGAGGATTTTGTCGGCGGCATCCGGTACCTGGTGATGCCCGTCGCGACCCTTGCCCTGATCGAAATGGCTGTCATTGCCCGCATGGTGCGGTCCCAAACGCTTGAGGTGCTGCGGTTGGACTATGTGACCCATGCCCGCGCCAAGGGGCTTTCGGAAACCGTCGTGCTGACACGGCATGTTTTTAAAAACGCGTTCGGACCGGCCTTGACCGTGATCGGTCTCATCCTCGGCGGTCTGCTCGGCGGCGCCTCGGTGACCGAGACCGTCTTCAGCCTGCCCGGCATCGGCCGGCTTCTCGTGGATGCGATCTATGCGCGGGACTATCCGGTCCTGCAGGGCTGCCTGCTGTTCATTGCCTTCCTGTATGTGATCGTGAACCTCATCGTCGATCTGCTCTACATGGTGTTCGATCCGAGGGTGCGGATGTGAGCGGGGGCGACAGGGCATTGCCGGATATCGGGCGGCCGGAGCCGCAGCGGCGGCGCTGGCCCTGGTTCCTGCGGCGTGTGAACGGGTTCGTCGGGTCAGTCCTTCTGTTCGTCGTTTTTGGCGCCGCCTTCGCCGGCCTTGTCTGGACGCCCTACGATCCGGTCGCGCCGGATTTCCGGGCGCGGTTCATGCCGCCCGATGCCGCGCACTGGATGGGAACGGACGAGTGGGGCCGCGACGTGTTTTCCAGGATTCTGCAGGGCGCCCGTACGTCGGTGTTCGTCGCTCTGTCGAGTGTTTCGCTCGCGGTGATCGCCGGCACCCTGATCGGCGGCCTATCGGGCTTTTTCGGGTCCTGGCTGGACCGAATCGTGATCATGCTGACCGACGCCCTGCTGGCTTTCCCGGGTCTCCTGCTCGCCTTGGCGATCATGGCCATCGCCGGTCCGAGCGAAGAGGGCGTGGTTCTGGCCCTTGCCCTTTCCTACATGCCCTCGGTGATCCGTCTCGTGCGCGGCACGGTCCTGTCGATCCGCGAAAAGGAATATGTCGAGGCGTCGAGGGCGATGGGCAACGGGGCGTTGTTTACCCTGTTCCGTCATGTCCTGCCCAATTGCACGGCGCCCCTCATTGTCATGGCAACGGCGCTCTTCGGCTCCGCTCTGCTTGCCGAGAGCGCGCTGTCCTTCCTCGGCCTCGGGGTGCCGCCACCGGCACCGACATGGGGGAACATGCTGTCGGAGGCGCGCGGTTATTTTGTCCAGGCGCCCTGGCTTGCCGCGTTTCCGGGTCTGTGCATCTCGCTGGCGCTGCTCGGCATCAACATCTTCGGCGACGCCCTGCGCGATCGGCTCGACCCGCGCATGCGCGGGTTCGATGGAGGGCGCCAATGACTGACAGCGTGCTTGCCATCGACGATCTCACGATCTCGTTTCCCGATGAGACGACGGGTGCGCGCCGTGCCGTTGTCAAATCGGTGGACCTTACCGTGCAGCGCGGCGAACGCATCGGCATTGTCGGCGAATCCGGATCGGGAAAGACGATGATCGGTCGGGCCGTGCTCGGTCTGCTGCCGCCGGGCGGTCGCATCGAAGGCGGCAGGATCCTTTTCGGCACCGAAGACATGGCTGCTCTCGGGACGGCGCGGCTTCGCCGCATCAGGGGCGCGGGAATCGGGATGATTTTTCAGGAGCCCATGGTCTCGCTCAATCCGGCGCTCACCATCGGGCTGCAAATGACCGAAGGTCTGCGCCTTCACGCCGGGCTGAGCCGGCGCGATGCCGAGGAACGAGCTGTGGAGATGCTGCACCGGGTACGTCTGCCCGACCCGCGCCGGGCGCTTGAGCGCTATCCGCACAGTTTTTCCGGCGGCATGCGTCAGCGCATCATGTTGGCATCGGTTCTGCTGCTCGAACCGGATCTTCTGATTGCCGACGAACCGACGACAGCCTTGGACGCATTGATCCAGAAAGAGGTCTTGGACCTGTTGCTGGAGCTTGTCCGCGATCTCGGCACCGCGCTCCTCCTGA
>JANQQB010000159.1 GCA_028285165.1 Rhodobiaceae bacterium | reverse complement strand
CGCGGCCTGCAATTCGATCAGGGCATTGGATGCGCGCGGCAGGAACACGGTGCCGTCCGCGGTAAGCGACGCGCCTCTTCGATCCCGTTCAAAGAGCGCGGTGCCGACGATTTCTTCCAGTTCTTTCAGGGTCTTGGATATGGCCGGCTGGCTCATGGCGAGTGCATCGGCCGCCTTAACAAGGCTGCCCTGCCGGGCGATTTCCAGAAAGCACCGGATGTGCCGCAATTTGATGCGCAGATCGATCTTGATTTCCTTTTGGTTATATAAACTGCTGAATTCATCATTTTACATCGGAATTCAGAAAGTACAATCTCCCGGCACATCAACAAAGCGCGGGTCGTCCTGCCGTGTCCTTCGAGCCCAAAAACGCTCGACGGATCATCGGATCCCCATGGGCTGGCCAGGATCTACCCGCCATGTCGCGACAGGAGATCGATTTGGCGACCACGGAGGCGGATATCGGCATGCGGACCCGGCGACGGGTGCTCGGCGACGCCCATGTCGACCGGGCGCTTGCCGAAGCCAGTGCCTTCGACGCGCCGTTCCAGAAGCTGATCACCGACGGGGCCTGGGGCCAGATCTGGTCGCGGCCGGATCTTTCGACGCGGGAACGCAGCATGGTCACGATCGCGCTGCTTGCCGGGCTCGGACACTGGGATGAAGTGGCCATGCATGTCCGCGCGACGGCGAACACTGGCGCCCGTCCGGAAGACGTGCGCGAAGTGCTGTTGCATGTCGCCGTCTATGCCGGCGTTCCGGCCGCCAACCGCGCCTTCAAGATCGTCAAGGACACCTACGCACAAATGGGCGTCGCGCTTTAGGGCTCCCGTCAGAGGGGCATGGCGACGGCGACCGGAAGGGAGGATGGAATGCAGAACGGGCAATCCCGCACACAGGACGAGTTCTATCCGCGCGACAGGGGATGGCAGCCGCCGGCCTATACGCCGGATTACAAGACCAGCGTCGGGCGATCGCCGCAAAAGGCCCTGCTTTCGCTGCAGAATTCGCTGTCGGAAACCACCGGCCCGGTCTTCGGGCACGGCGCGATCGGCCCGCTCGACAACGACCTGATCCATAACTTCGCCGAACCGGGCGCGAGCGCGATCGGCCAACGGCTCATCGTGCATGGACGGGTGCTCGATGAAAACCGGCGACCGGTGCCGAACACGCTGGTCGAATTCTGGCAGGCCAATGCCGGCGGGCGCTACCGGCACAAGAAAGACACCTATCTGGCGCCGATCGATCCGAATTTCGGGGGTTGCGGCCGCTGCCTGACCGACGCGGAGGGGCGCTACCATTTCCGCACGATCAAACCCGCTCCCTATCCCTGGCGCAATTGGGTCAACAATTGGCGGCCGGCGCATATCCACTTTTCGCTGTTCGGATCCGGTTTCGCCCAGCGTCTGATCACGCAGATGTATTTCGAGGGCGACCCGCTGATCGCCCGCTGTCCGATCGTGCACGCCATTCCCGATGCCGACGCGATCGCCCGATTGGTGGCGGCACTCGACATGAACGCGACCGTGCCGCTCGACACGATGGCCTACCGGTTCGACATCGTGCTGCGCGGCCGCCGTTCGACGCTGTTCGAGAACCGTCTGGAAGGGAATTGAATCATGGTCCAGTCCCTCGATTACCTTAAGGAATCGCCCTCTCAAACCGCCGGTCCCTATGTTCATATCGGACTGGCACCGGATGCAGCCGGTTTCCGGTTCTTCGATCATGCCTTCTCGCCGGATCCGGCGGATGAAGACGCGCCCGGCGAGGCGATTTCGGTCGAGGGGTGTGTCTACGACGGGGCGGGAGTGCCGGTCAAAGACGTGCTGCTCGAGGTCTGGCAGGCGAATGCCGACGGCGTCTATCCCGATGCGGCGTCCCGCATCGGCGACGCGGGGACCGGTCCGTTTCGCGGCTGGGGCCGGATCGTCTGCGATTTCGACACCGGCGCGTGGCGGTTCAACACGGTCAAGCCTGGCGGTGTGCCGGGACGGTCCGGGCATGGATTGATGGCGCCGCATATCAGCTTCTGGATCGTCGCGCGCGGTATCAATGTCGGGCTGAACACCCGCATGTATTTTGCCGACGAAGAAGCGGCGAACGCGGCCGATCCCGTGCTCAATCTGATCGAGCAGGAAACCCGGCGCTCGACACTGATCGCGTCGCGTGCCGAGCGCGAAGGGCGGGCCATCTACCGGTTCGACATTCACCTGCAAGGCGATGCGGAAACCGTGTTTTTCGACATCTGACATCTGCGGATGAGCCGATTTGCCCGCGATCCCGTTCGGGATGGGCGGTCGGTCGGCGAGCCCGTCCCCAACCACACCATCTGGAGGAAATCATGCGTGCCCTGAAACTCGTCCTGCCGGCGCTTGCCCTGACCCTGTCCGCCGGCACTGCCCTTGCCGCTGACGTCACCCTGACGGTGCATCATTTCCTGGGACCGCGGTCGCCGGCGCATACCGAACTGATCCTGCCATGGGCGGAAAAGGTGATGGCCGATTCCGGCGGCCGGATCTCGGTGGAAGTGTTCCCCTCCATGTCGATGGGAGGCAAACCGCCGGAACTTTATCGCCAGGTCCGGGACGGCTTTGCCGATATCGTGTGGACCCTTCCGGGATACACACCGGGCGTGTTCCCGCGCTCGGAAGTGTTCGAACTGCCGACGGTCCATGCCGGGTCCGCTGAAGCGACCAACCGGGCCATCCAAGCCCTCTGGCCGTTGATCGAGGCGGATTTCAGCGACGTGCATCCGCTGCTCGTGCATGTGCATGCCGGCAATGCGCTTCACCTGCGCACTGCACAGGTCGGGTCCGTTGAGGATGTAAAGGCCCTGAAGATCCGGACCCCGTCGCGTACCGGGGCATGGATGATCTCTTCCTGGGGTGCCGAGCCGGTCGGCATGCCGGTGCCGGAATTGCCGCAAGCGCTCTCCAAGGGCGTGGTGGACGGGGCGCTGGTTCCGTTCGAAGTCGTGCCGCCGCTTAAACTGCACGAAATGACCGCCTATTCCGTCGAAGGCGCGGACGGATCGCGCTTCGGTACCGCCGTGTTCCTCATGGCGATGAACAAGGATCGCTACGAAAGCCTGCCCGACGACCTGAAAGCGGTGATCGACGGGGCCTCGGGCGCCGCGCTCTCCGAGGCGGCCGGTCGGACCTGGGATGCGGTGGAGCAGGTCGGCAAGGACCTGCAGACCAACAGCGAGGGTCAGATCATCCAATTGGACGAAAGCGCCAAGTCGGGCTTCGACGCCCTCGGCCAGGCCGTGGTCGACCGATGGATCGAAGAGACCGGTGCCAAGGGCATCGACGCGGCGGCGCTGGTCGAAGCGGCACGGCAGGCCGTCCTCGACGCCACCGACTGAAAGGCGGCGGTCGCACCCTCTTGCGGCCGCCAGCTATCGATCCGGCTCACGGAGGACAATCCATGACCAAGCTCATCGATCAGGCCGTCACGGCCTGGGCGCTGGCCGGCGGTTTGCTCCTGATCGCCATTACGGCAGTGACATCGCTGAATGTCGGGGCGTTGATCCTCAACCGGGTCGCTCTCCTGTTCGGCGAATCCGTATCCGGGTTGCCCGGCTATGAGGATTTTGTTCGGCTGACCATTTCTTGCGCGGCGCTGATGTTCTTTCCCTATTGCCAGATGCAGCGCGGGCATGTCGTCGTCTCGCTGTTCGTCAGCGGCCTTCCGGCATTCGTGCGGCGCGGTCTGACCCGGTTCTGGCTGGCACTGACCGCGCTTGCCGCGGTGTTCCTGGCCGGGTGGATGGCGGTCGGCATGGCCGAAACCCGCGCCGACCAGGCCACGTCCAGCATTCTCGGTTGGACGCTGTGGCCCTTCTATCTGCCCGGTATCGTTTCGCTCGTTCTGTGGGCCTTGGTCGCCGCCCGGCAAAGCGCCTTTGATCCGGGGGAGGTGTAAGGTGGAACGCGAACTCGTCGGCCTTGCAGGCCTCGTCGCGTTCTTTGTCCTGCTCGCTCTTCGGACGCCGGTCGGCCTGGCCATGCTGGTGATCGGGATCGCCGGCAATTGTGCGCTGAGCATCGTCGCGCCCTTCCTGCGTTTCGAGCCTTACTTGAAGAGCTTCAAGACCCTGTTGTGGGAGAACATGGCGAGCTACGACCTTTCGGTCGTGCCCTTGTTCGTGCTGATGGGTTTTCTGGCGAGCCACGCCAATCTCAGCCGGGACCTGTTTCGCGGCATGAACGCGCTGATTGGAGGCGTGCGCGGCGGTGTGGCGATCGCGGCGATCGGCGCCTGTGCCGGGTTCGGCGCGGTCTGCGGCTCGTCGCTCGCCACGGCGTCGACAATGGGCCGGATTGCGCTGCCGGAATTGCGGCGGCTGAACTACAGCCCGCGGCTCGCGACCGGGTCGCTTGCGGCCGGCGGAACGCTCGGCATTCTGATCCCGCCCTCCGTGGCGCTCGTCATCTACGCGATCATCGTCGAGGCGTCGATCATCAGCATGTTCCAGGCCGCGGTGCTGCCGGGCCTGCTGGCCGTCGCCTTCTTCATGCTGGTGATCGCCGTCATGGTGCGGGTTAAACCCGACCTCGCGCCGGAGGCGCCGCCGATGGACCCGGCCGAACGGCGGCAGGCGCTGGTCCGGCTGATCCCGGTCATGGCGATCTTTGGCGCGATCATCCTCGGTCTCGGTCTCGGATTGTTCACACCGACGCCGGCCGCGGCGATCGGCGTGCTGGCCGTTCTGGTTTTCGGATTCGCGCGCCGGATGTTCGGGGAAGAGGGACTGACAGCCGGCAAGGTACGAACCTCGCTGCTGGAAACAGCCGTCACCAGCGGCATGATCTACTTCATCCTGTTCGGGGCGGAAGTGCTGAAGGGCTTCTTTACCCGGGCCAATCTGCCGTCGGCGCTTGCGTCATGGGCGGGCTCGAGCGGTCTGGATCCCTTCCTTCTCCTCGTCCTGATGCTGGCCGTCCTGATCCTGCTCGGCTGTTTCATGGAAAGCCTGGCGATGATCCTGGTCATCGTGCCGTTCTTCTGGCCGACGCTCCTGGATCTGAACGGCGGCGACTACGTGACCGCCGCCCAGGCGACCTTCGGCATGGGGGCGGAGGACCTGAAAATCTGGTTCGGCATCCTGGCGCTTGTCGTCGTCGAACTCGGTCTCATCACGCCGCCGGTCGGGCTCAACGTGTTCATCATCAGCGCCCTGGCGCGCGACACGCCGATGAGCGAGACGTTTCGCGGGGTCATGCCGTTTTTCGCCATCGAAATCGTCCGGGTCGGCCTGCTTCTGGCGCTTCCCGGCATTGCCCTGTTTCTGCCGCGGCTGCTGAGCGGATGACAGGATCCAACGCGCCACAATGCTCTAAAGCGGATCCCAAAGCCTGAACGGAGGAAACGAGAGATGAAAACACAAGTCGGAATTATCGGTGCCGGACCGTCGGGACTGCTCTTGTCGCAACTCCTGCACCAGGAAGGCATCGAGACCGTCGTGCTGGAGAGGCGCAGCCGGGATTATGTGCTCGGACGCATCCGGGCCGGCGTGCTCGAACAGGGTTTCGTCAACCTGATGCGGAAAGCCGGCGTCGGCGATCGCATGGACCGGGAAGGGGAAGTGCATAAAGGGTTCGATATCGCCCATGGCAACAACCGGCACCGGATCGACCTGGAAGACCTGACCGGCGGGGATACCGTCATGGTGTATGGCCAGACCGAACTCACCCGCGATCTCTACGAGGCGCGCGACCGGATGGGCGGCATCGTGATCCACGATGCGGAAGACGTCACGCCGCACGGTCTCGAAACCGACACGCCCTTCCTGACCTATCGCAAAGGCGACGATATCGAGACGGTGACTTGCGACTACATCATCGGCTGCGACGGCTTCCACGGGGTCAGCCGGAAATCCATCCCGAAGGATCGGCTCACGCTTTACGAGCGGGTCTACCCTTTCGGCTGGCTGGGCGTGTTGTCGCGTACGCCGCCGGTCTCCGAAGAACTGATCTATGCCCGTCACGAACGCGGATTTGCGCTGTGTTCCCTGCGATCGCGCACGCTCAGCCGCTATTACGTGCAATGTCCGCTCGGGGACACCATTGAGGACTGGTCGGACGACCGGTTCTGGGAAGAGCTGAAGAGCCGGCTGCCCGATACGGTCGCCGAGACCCTGGTGACCGGGCCGTCGATCGAAAAGAGCATTGCGCCGTTGCGCAGCTTCGTGTGCGAGCCGATGCGGTGGGGCCGGCTGTTCCTTGCCGGGGATGCCGCCCATATCGTGCCGCCGACTGGCGCCAAAGGCCTGAACAGCGCGGCATCGGACATCTATTACCTGTTTCATGCGTTGCTTGCGCAATACCGCAAGGACGATCCGTCCGGCCTTGACGGCTATTCGGACCGGGCGCTTGCCCGGATCTGGAAAGCGCAGCGGTTTTCCTGGTGGATGACCAATCTCCTGCACCGGTTTCCCGATCGAAGCGGCTTCGATGCGCGCATGCAGGAGACCGATCTCGACTATCTGTTTTCCTCGCGCTCCGCGATGGCCTCGCTTGCAGAAAACTATGTCGGGCTGCCGTTCTGAGCCGGCCCGACGCGACACCGCAGACACGAGTCACGGTCGGTTGGACGTGTCCGATGTCCTGGCGATGTGATCGCCGGGTCGCCCGAAAATGTGGCGCATCAGGGACGGAACGGAGCCGATCTGGCGAACGAATTTCACCAAGCCATGAAAGTGTACGGCGGCCGGATTGCGGGATCGCAATTGTTCGACCAGCCCGTAATCGACCGGTTCGCGTTCCGGCGCGTAGGTTCCGAACAGGCGGTCCCAGATCATCAGGATGCCGCCGTAATTGCGGTCGAGATAATCCGGATTGCGGCCGTGGTGGACGCGGTGGTTGGACGGCGTGTTGAGCCACGGATCGAGCAGCGGCAGGCGGCCGACCAGTTCGGTGTGAATCCATTGCTGCCAGGCCAGCACGAGGCCGAAACAGGACAGCACCAAAAGAGGATGAAATCCAACGATCACCAGCGGCAGGTAGATCAAAGGCGTGACGAAGAAGTCGACAAAGCTGACCCGAAGCCCGATCGTCTGGTCGAAATGGTCGCCGGAATGGTGCACCGAATGGTAGAGCGACCATAACAGGTTCACCTCGTGCCCGAGCCGGTGTTCCCAGTAGTAGAGGAAATCGACGAGGAGGAGACAGACAAGGGCCGTGCCTATTGTGATCGGCAGGGACCAGGGCGCGAGGGATCCGGCGGCAAAGAACAACGCGATCAGCGCGCCGATAAAGACGGCCTCGACGACGCCTGCCGGAACCAGGCAGAAGGCGCTTGTCGCCATGCCGGCCAATCGGCGCTTCGTCAGCCCGCCGGTGCGCCACAGTTTCCAGAGTTCCATCAAGAAAACCGGGACGCCGATCAGGATCAACAGCCCTGCGGCCGCACCGAGGATCGTCAGGATCGTTTCGGGAAGTCCGGCCAGGTCGGCAAGGTCCGCATCCGGCACAGGCGTCGAAAGCGAATCGGGGATAGTCTCGTCCATGGGAACAATCCAATTGTGAGAGTGATCATTCACTCTTATATTTGACTGGATCGGACTTCTGTCAAGCACATGCAAATCGAGGGAGGTCTTGTTTGGCGAGAAAACGCGACGAAGCTGCCTTTGAGCGCAAGCGGACGCACATCCTGCGGGCCGCGGAAGCGCTGTTCATCGAGCGCGGTTTTCATCAGACCGGGATGGCGGCGATCTGCGATGCGGCGGGCATGCAGCCCGGTGCGCTCTATCGGTACTTTCCGTCAAAGGCCGACCTGATTGCGGCGCTGGTCGCCGAGGAACGGGAGGACACGCGGGCTTTTCTGGACCGTCTCGACGGTGCGCCTGATCTCCGGTTGGCGCTGGTCGAAGCCCTGATGGATGCGATCGCGGCCGTCGGTGAGGCGGAGTATGGACGGCTGGCGCTTGAGATTGCGGCTGAAGGGGCGCGGGAGGAACGCGTGGGCGCATTGCTCGCAGAGGCGGAAATCGGTGCCCTCACGCACCTCACACGGATCCTGGATAGGGCTCGGGCGGCCGGGGAGATCGACATGTCGTGTGATTGTCCGGCAGCGGCTGCCCTGCTTCTGACCTTGATCGACGGTGCCACAGGATCGGATCTTCATGCCGTGTTCGGGGAGCGTTTGAGACCCGTGCTGCGGGGCTTTGTCGACGGCATTCTGGGCGCGTCGCCGAGCCCCGGCGTCTGATCACCGGTCGTTTCCGATCGAGAGCAATACGGCCGCCAAGACGATCGCCCCGCCAAGCCAGGTTGCCGCGTTCGGCACTTCAGTAAAGACAAGAAACGCAAAGACCGGCGCGAGCGGGGTTTCCAGGGCGCTGAGCAGAGCGGTCTGGCCGGAGGGTACCCGTTTGGCGCCTTCCGCCAGCGTCACGGACGCAAGGGCAAACAACAAACCGAATGCCGCAAGAATGCCGATTTCCAGGGGATCGACGGCGAGCGGATCGCCAAACAATGCGGCGACCGGCAACAGGAGGATCGATTGCAGCGCCGCGGGGCCGGCGCCCGGCGTATCGGGCCATTTCCGATAGATGACCATGATCGAGGCCATGGCGATGGTCATGCACAAGGCCAGCATGTCGCCGGCAAGACTGATGTGTCCGACGGACCCCGACACGATGATCGCAACGCCGATGAGTGCGAGACCGCTGCCCGTTAGCGTTCGGACCGATGCCCTTTCTCCGATAACGAACCAGGCAAGCACGGCGGCGATCAGCGGGGCGACCGCGTAGATCAGCGAGACGTTTGCGATCGTCGTCAGCTTGAAGGCCGGTATGAAAGCCGCCGTGCCGAATGCCCCCACCACAGCCACTGCCCAACCGCTATAGCCAATGCCGAAAAAGTTCCGTCGAAAGGCCTTGCCGCGCAGGGTCCAAACGGTCGTGAAGGCAGCGGCAAACAGACCGCGCCAGAAAATCACCTCCCAGGGCCCGGCTTGAACAGCCTTCGTGAACAGGCCTGCGGTGCTGTACGTTACGGCTGCGGTGACAATCAGAACAATGCCGAAGCGCACATCGGATCGACCGTCTCGCCTCATTGCGATGGGTGGGTCTCAACCGCGTTCGCAACGCCCGGTCGCATCCAATGCCGATGCGGACCGATAACCCGCAAGTGGCCACGCCGTTGCCAGTGAAGCCTCAGGGCATGCGGGATGCGGCGCACGGTCTTCCAGATTTCGGGACCTGACATTCGATCGCCGCCGGATCGGTCCTGGCAAAACCGGGCAGGAGCTTTGCTATGCAATAGATTATCTTGCCTTTCCATAGCCCGGATACCCCACTGACACACCTTGTCACAGAGGGTCTCTATGCTCAATTAGAGGGAATAAGTGGAAATCGTGCAAACGAGATCATTTTGTCGAGTGAGTTAGAAAAACTAAGGTATCGATATGACGCGGTCGCTCCCGCCCCTGAATTCACTGAAGGCCTTTGAAGCCGCCGGTCGGCATCTCAGTTTCGCAAAGGCGGCGGCCGAACTGCATGTGACGCCGGCCGCCATCTCTCACCAGATCAAGGTTCTGGAAGAATTCTACGGGACGCCGCTGTTCCATCGCATGACCCGGGCAATGCGGCTTACCGAGGCCGGTGAGCGGGCTCTGCCTGCGCTCAGCCAGGGGTTCGACACGCTGGAGAAGGGCGCGGAGATGCTGCGCGCCCATGCGGAAAGCGACGTGCTGACCATCAGCGTCAGCCCTTCGTTCGGTGCCATGTGGCTGGTCCCCAGGCTTGAGCGGTTCCGCAGCCGGCACCCGGATATCGAAATCCGCATCGACGGCACCGATCGCCTCGTCGATCTGGTCCGTGGAGACGCTGATGCCGCGCTGCGCTATGGGGCCGGCGTGTATGAGGGCGTGCAGGTCGATCGGCTGTTCGGTCAGGTGAACACACCTGTTTGCAGTCCCACGCTCCTGAGCGGGGAGCCGCCCTTGCGGCAGCCCGCGGACCTGCGCCACCACACGCTCTTGCACGTCGACTGGAAAGACACCGACGCGAGTTGGCGCATGTGGCTGCTGGCGGCTGGCCTTTCCGACATCGATCCGACCCGCGGGCCGCGCTATACCATGGAAAGTATGGCCGTTCAGGCCGCCCTTGACGGCCACGGCGTGGCGCTGGTCGGCGACATGCTGGTGGCCGACCACCTTGAATCCGGCCGCCTTGTACGTCCCTTCGACCCGGCGCTCGGCATGCCGTTGTCGTTTTCGTATTACCTTTTGACCGCCAAGGACGGGGCCGAGAAACCGAAGGTGGCCGCCTTTCGTGCCTGGCTGATCGAGGAGGCGCGCGCCGCGCGGCCGCACGTCGCCGAGCAAGGCTGAAATCTCCAGGTCGGGATCAATCCGGTCCTTGGGAATTGCCTGGTCGCCCCGGGGCCGGCGCGTCGGCGCGGCCGCCGAGGTCCGCCAGGTCTTCCAGCATGTCGAGCAGCAGCCCCAACCGTTCCGTGCCGTAGCGTTCTTCCAGATCCTCGTAGACAGCCCGGCTTTCCGGCGCCACGCGGTCGAGGAGAGCGAGACCCGCATCGGTGATCCTGAGGAGATGGCGGCGGCCGTCGGCGGTGTCGCGGGATCGCGTGACGAGGCCTTCGGCTGTGAGCGTGCGTGCAATGCGGGTCAGGCTCGGCATCAGGATGCAGCATTGCCGGGCGATCTCGGTGGCATCGAGCGGGCCGGCCTCGGCGAGCACGCGCAAGACGCGCCATTGCTGTTCGGTGACGGCATGGCCGGCAAGCACCGGACGGAAGCGGGCCATGACCGCCTCGCGGGCACGCAGCAAGGCGATCGGCAGAGCGCGGCTGGTATTGCGGTAACCGTCATGCTGCCGCCCGGCGTGAGGATCGAAAATGTCAGACACCTGACTCACACTGTTTCCGCCTCGACCCGGTTCTCCAGCACGCCGACACCCTCCACCTCAACGGCGACGCTGTCACCGGGTTTCAGCCAGCGCGGCGGGTCGAACCGGGCGCCGGCGCCGGTCGGCGTGCCGGTTGCGATCAGATCGCCGGGCATCAGCGTGCAGAACGTGGAGATGTATTCCAGGATGCGGGCGAAGGGGAATGCCATGGAGGCCGTGGTGTCTTCCTGGCGGACGTCACCGTTGACCCGGGTCTCAATGTGCATGTCCGTCAGGTCGATTGCGGACAGGTCGGTTTCGATCCAGGGACCGAGGCCGCCGGACCGGTCCCAGTTCTTGCCCTGGGTGACGTTGAACTTTCCGTGGCGCAGCCAGTCGCGCACGGAGCCCTCGTTCATGATGGTGAGGCCGGCAATGTGGTCATGGGCGCTTGCTGCCGGTATGCGCCGGCCCTTTTGGCCGATGACGAGCACGATCTCGCCCTCGTAATCGAATTGCGGCGATTCCGGCGGCAGCAGAATCGGCTGTCCGTGCGGCGCGAACGACAGGGGCGAGCGCATGAACAGCGACGGATAGGTCGGGGCGGCCGAGCCGTCGCGGTATTCGGCGTTGCGGTCCTGATAGTTCACCCCAACGCAGAAGATTTTCTGCGGATCGGTGACCGGCAGGTCGAGCGTAATTTCGCCCAGGCGGAAATCGGCCGGGCCGGTGGCAGCCCGTGCTTTTTCGAACAGATCCGCATTTTCCAGGATCGCGCGGACCGAAGGAGTACCGATGCGGGCCGTCAGATCGGTCACCGCCGTGTCTTCGACGGCGCCGGCATGCAGGCCATCCGGCGTTTGAAAGGTCAGGAGCCGCATCAGACGAGGCCCGCGCGTTCGAGCACGCCGTCAAGGCGCCTTTCCAGGTCCGGGCCGGCCGGGAGAAGCGGCAGCCGGTGTTCGTTAACGGGCAGGATATCGAGGCGTTTCATCATGTATTTCATGGGGATCGGGTTGATGTCGTAAAATACGGCCTTGTTGATCTCGAACAGGCTGCGATGCAGGTCGCGGGCGCCGAACAGGTCGCCGCGCCAGACCGCCTCACAGAGATCGGCAAGCGGTTTCGGGCTGAGATTGCCGACCGCGTTCATCAGGCCGCAGGCGCCGACAGCCATCATCGGGAACGACAATTCCTCCAGACCGACGAAGACCCGCAAGTCGTCGCCGATCGCCTCGAACAGGTCGGACACGTAACCAAGGTCGAGGGACGCGTGTTTCATGCCGACGAAGGTCGGGCAGGTCCGGTCGATTTCGACGGCGGTCTCGACCTTGACGTCGACCGCGGCCCGGCCGGGGATGTGATAGATCATCCAGGGTTTGTCGTGCAGGCGATTGAGCGCCTCGTAATAGGCGACGAGGCCGCGTTGCGGCGGACGGGAGTAATAGGGCGTGACGATGAGGAGCGCGTCGACCTCCTTGCGTCCGGCCGCATGGCGGGTGAGTGCCTCGGTCTCGGCGTAGGATTGCGACCCGGTCGCGACCACCACCGTCACACGGCCCGCTGCCGCTTCGACAGCGACGTCCACGAGCCGATTGCGTTCCTCCACCGTCAGCGAGGACGGTTCCGACGTCGTGCCGTTGACGAGGATGCCGTGCGATCCGTTCTCGACCTGGAATTCGATCAGGCGCGCATAGGCGTCGGTGTCGACTGATCCGTCGCGAAACGGCGTGATCAGGGGCGGAATCGAGCCGCGGAGCGCGGTCTTGTCGAGCGTGAGCATGGACGGTTCCCGGGTGTGACCTGTTTTTGCTTGACCTTGGTGCGTCGCATATAGTTAACATGTTAAATAAATAGCCGCAACAAAGATGCGACCCGTGTGATGCCACGTCTGGTGGAGGAGACCGTGCCCCATATCACGCTTGAATATTCCGCCAATCTCGACCGCTCGACGTCGATGGACGCGCTCTGCGAGGCGGTGCTGGAAACCGTGCTTGCGACCGAGGTCTTCGAAGTCGGGGCAGTCCGGGTGCGTGCCATCCGCTGCGACGACTATGCGATTGCCGACCGAGATCACAAAAACGCCTTTGTCGACGGCGCGCTGCGTCTCGGCGCCGGCCGCGACGCGGAAACCAAGAAGGCCGTCGGGCAGGCCATCTTCGATACGCTGCGCCGTTTTTTTGAGGACCGGCTGGCGGAGGAGTATTTCGCCCTGTCCTTTGAAGTGCGCGAGATCGATCGCGATCTGAGTTTCAAGACAAATTCCATGCACCGGCGGCTGCGCAACCCGGCTTGAGGGACTTCATCATGGGCGATTTCGACCACAACAGGCAGGCGGCGGCGCGGTATCTGGGACGGTTCGCGGACGATCCTGTCCCGCATCACATCGGCGGTGCGGCCGTTCCGGCAGAAACCGGTCAAACGTTCCCCGTAATTTCGCCCATCGACCTGAAGCCGATTGCGGCAGCGGCGCGCGGTTCAGCGGCCGATGTCGACAAAGCGGCGCACGCGGCCCGCGACGCCTTTCCCGCTTGGCGCGACACGGCGCCGGACGCGCGCCGGAAAATCCTGCATGCCGTTGCCGACGCCATCATCGAGCGGGCGGAGGAAATCGCGCTTGTCGAATCCGTCGATACCGGCCAGCCGATCCGCTTCATGGCGAAGGCTGCGATCCGAGGTGCCGAAAACTTCCGGTTTTTTGCCGACCGTGCGGCCTCGGCGCGGGACGGTCTTGCCCTGCCGGCGCCGGGCCAGTTCAACGCCACAACCCGGGTGCCGATCGGACCGGTCGGCGTCATCACCCCGTGGAACACACCCTTCATGCTGTCGACTTGGAAAATCGCGCCGGCGCTTGCGGCCGGGTGCACGGTGGTGCACAAGCCGGCGGAATTGTCGCCGCTGACGGCGCGGCTCCTGGTCGAGATCGCCGAAGGCGCGGGCCTGCCGCCGGGTGTCCTGAATTCGGTCAACGGCATCGGCGAGGAAGCCGGCAAGGCGCTGACCGAACATCCCGCGATCAAGGCGATCGCCTTTGTCGGCGAATCCCGGACCGGGTCGATGATCATGGCGCAGGGGGCACCGACCCTGAAACGGGTGCATTTCGAACTGGGCGGCAAGAATCCCGTCATCGTGTTCGCCGATGCCGATCTCGACCGGGCGCTCGATGCGGCCGTCTTCATGATCTACAGCCTCAACGGCGAGCGCTGCACCTCGTCGAGCCGGCTGCTTGTCG
>JANQQB010000117.1 GCA_028285165.1 Rhodobiaceae bacterium | reverse complement strand
GAATTGCTCGGCGACGGGTCGCAATGGGGCCTGTCGATCACCTACGCGGTCCAGCCGTCGCCGGACGGCATCGCCCAAGCTTTCACGATCGGCGCGGATTTTCTGGACGGCGCGCCGGCGGCCCTGGTGCTCGGCGACAACATCTTCTACGGGCACGACCTTTTCACGCTCCTGAAATCAGCGGATACGCGACGCGAGGGTGCGACCGTATTCGTCTACCATGTCACGGATCCGGAGCGGTACGGCGTCGCCGCCTTCGACCGTGACGGCAAGGTGGAAAGCATCGAGGAAAAACCGGCGCATCCGAAATCGAACTTTGCCGTGACCGGCCTCTACTTCTACGACAACCGGGTCGTGGATTTCGCCCGCAACCTCAAGCCGTCGGCACGCGGCGAACTTGAAATCACCGACCTCAACCGCGCCTACCTGAACGACGGATCCCTGTCGGTCGAGGTCATGAACCGCGGTTATGCCTGGCTCGATACCGGCACCCATGAAAGCCTGATCGAGGCCAATCAATTCGTCCAGACGATCGAACATCGGCAGGGTTTGAAGATTTCCTGTCCGGAGGAGATTGCCTTTCGCAAGAAGTGGATCTCGGGCGAGGCGATGGCGGCGTTCGCAAGCCAATACGGCAAGAGCGGCTACGGCCGCTATCTGCAGCAGATCCTGGATGAGGCGAACCGGTCATGAAGGCCTATCCCACCGAGATCCCGGACGTCATCCTCCTGGAACCGCGTGTCTTCGGCGACGATCGCGGCTTTTTCTTCGAAAGCTTCAACGCCCGGACCTTCGCCGAGGCGACCGGCCTCGACGTGACCTTCGTCCAGGACAATCATTCCCGCTCGGCCGCCAACGTGCTGCGCGGCCTGCATTACCAGGTCGACCCCTCGCCGCAGGGCAAGCTGGTGCGCGCGCTCGCCGGCTCCGTGTTCGACGTGGCCGTCGATATCCGCCGCTCGTCGGCGACTTTCGGCCATTGGGTCTCCGCAACCCTGTCGGCGGAAAACAAACACCAGTTCTGGATCCCGCCCGGCTTCGCGCACGGCTTCGTCGCGCTCTCGGACGGCACGGAAATCGCCTACAAGACGACCGGATATTACGCGCCGGACTGCGATCGCTCGATCGCGTGGAACGATCCTGAGATCGGCATCGACTGGCCGGTCTCGGGAGACGTGCTCCTGTCCGCCAAGGATCAGGCGGCGCCGCTTCTGAAGGATGCAGATCTGTTCGATTAGGCCCGGACGCCTTTGGTTCCCGATTTGAGAGCCCGTTGATCGCCGTCACCGTGCAACTTCGATCAGCACTTCATTGCGCCTGAGAAAAGGCGGCACGAAGGGATCGTTGTAATAGGCGAATTCGATCTCACCGGCCGGTGTCAGGCCCTGCGATGCGACCCATGCCGCAAGCTTGTCGCTCGCCTCGGCAAATCGCGCATCGGTCCAGCGCCCCGAGAACCGGAAGGACGCCATCCTCCGCGGCTCGACTTCGCCAAGCGTTACGTCGCCCGACGGATCGGGCAGATCGTCCAGCGTTCTGCCTGCCGGCATGATGAACGAAACGGTCCAGTTGTCGGCATCGGGCGTCTGCGTGACGGGTGCCGTCATGGCGATCTTTTCGCCCGACCGCTTTTTGGCAAAAATATAGTCGGCTAGCGGCGAGAAGGCCCGGCGAACGGCGTCGCCGCGATCGCCTGCTGCATCGAAACTCGCCAGGACGAGTTTCGGGTAATCGCGCAGTTCGAAATCACCATCGCTCGTTCGGACCGTATAATTCGGAGTCTCGATATTGCGGAACGACCATGCCCAGGCCGCTCCCGCCAGTACCACAACGCCGACTGTCACTGCGGCCCCGATCACCAGCTTGTTCATGCGACAGGCTTCCTTGATTTTCAGACACGGGCATTGGCTGCGCGTCAATCGTGGTGGCGATGCCAAGCCACCATTTTCAACTTAGGGTCCTGCGTCCGAAAGACCATTCGCTTGATCCTTCCGACAGTATGCGTCGTAAGCAGAGCAATACAAACGTGAGAAATCTGCATGGCAAAAATTCTGGTAGTCGGCGGAAGCCGCGGGATCGGCAAGGCGGTCAGCCAGGCTGCCGCGGCCGCAGGTCACGATGTGCGGGCCATGTCGCGCAGCGGGGATGTGGCGCGGCGGCGTGACGACCGCCTAGAAGGATTTGCCGGCGACGCCTTGAACAACGAGGACGTCGAACGGGCGCTTGAGGGTGTCGAGACAGTTGTCCAGGCGCTTGGCGTTGTGGCGTCTCTTGAGATGGTCAGATCGCCGGTGACGCTGTTTTCCGAAGCCACCCGCGTCCTTCTGCCCGCCATGGAAAAGACGGGGGTCAAGCGCCTCATTGCGGTCACGGGTTTCGGCGCCGGAGATTGCGCTGCCGCCATCAATCCGCTGCAACGCATTCCCTTTCGTCTCGTCCTCGGGCGCGCCTATGACGACAAATCCATCCAGGAAAGCCTGATCGAAAAAAGTACGCTGGACTGGTTGATCGTGCGCCCGGGCGTTTTGACGAACGGTTCTGCGACCGATCGCTATCGCGTCTTGATGGAACCGCACGAATGGAGAAACGGCATCGTTTCCCGCGCGGATGTCGCCGACTTCATTACCGAGTACCTCGATAAGGACACTCTAGGCCGCCGCAAACCGGTAATCATCCGCTATCCGCTTTAGGACCCGCCCGATCCGTCCAGGGAACATGGATCGTCGCAGGGCGTCGCGAAGGACTTGGCCGTCAGTCGACAACAGCCCGCCAGTCGGCCGGCCGCAGCGTGCCGAGGATGCGGAAATTCCCACCGCCCAACGGCTTGACCACCACCGCATCGCCCTCACCAAGCGAAACGCCGGCCACCTCGCGGATGTTCGAGGTGTGCGAGACAATAATGCGGTTGCCCGCTTCGCCGGTGGGCGCGCTCATGCGCTCCCGTAAATAGGCGATCCGCTCGGCGCGCCCTTCGTCGTCTGACAGAAGACCGAGGAGTTCGAACCTTTCCTCAACCCGTCCGAAGGCGATCTCCGCCATGTCACGGCATCGGGCAAACGGACTTGCAATGACCTCGCCTATGGGAAGCGCCAAATGTCGGCTTGCAGCGCCGATATCTCGAGAATCCTGGATACCTTCGGCCGACAACAGCCGTTGACGCTCACGCGGCCATTCAATGCGATCGACTCCGGACCTTGTGGTCGCGGCGTGCCGGAAATACACCACGTGACCGCCGCCCCGCAGGGCCTCGAAGAGGGCATCCCGTGAAGCGTTTTGCGCGACGGCGTGGCTTTGTATCGCCAGCAGCAAGGCGATGAGGCCAGTGGCACCACCGACAAGAGATCGGCACTTCCTCAAAAAGCGGACTGTCGACATTTTGGTCCCTACGATCCGAGTTTGCGCGCGGCTGCCGCGCGTTCCGTCCGGCGTTAACGGTCCTGCCCGTCATCGAACAGCGCGCCCGCCGTCACTTCCATGGCCTTGATCGCGTCGTGCAGGGAACTGCCCCTTTCCGAGAGCGAGTAGGTGACCTTGGGCGGTACGGCTGCCTCCGCGTGGCGTTCGACGATTCCCGCCGCTACCAGGAGACGAAGCCGTTCCGTCAGCACTTTGGGCGAAATCCCCTCAACCAGCCGCTGCAGGTCGTTGAAGCGTGTCGGCCCTTCCGTTCCCAGCACCCAGATGACATGCGGGGTCCATTCTCCCGCCAGGAGTCTGAACAGGCGGTCGAGGGGGCAGTTCTTGCGAATAGGAGCACCTGCAACAGTCGTCTGAATCACTTTTTCCTCTCCGCTACAGAATTTCTCTCATACTTACCAAATGGTGCGTTCTTCACTGGGAAGAACATCGCCGTATCTACCCGCCTGTCAAAATGCCGCGCTCGCGGCAATCCGATCCGCTTTCGAGGATGACAGGCAGTCACCATGGCGACGTCGCCATTTTATTCACCGTTGGATTTGAACGACTTGCGGTATGCCGCCGGGCTGACCCCAAGTCGCTTCTTGAAGAGCGTCGACAGGTGGGCGTGGCTCGTAAAACCGGTTTCCGCGGCAATGTCGGCGATCGGCCGATCGGTTTCCGCCAGCAGGTCCCGGGCGCGGCACAGCCGGCGAACAATGATGAAGTCTTGCGGCGGATGGCCGGTCGCCGCCTGGAAGGCGCGCGAAAAATGCGAACGGCTGAGCCCTGCCGATCGGGCAAGGTCTTCGACGGTTATGCGTTCTCCGAGATCGGCTTCGATCTGTTTCACAAGGCGCTTGAGCAAGCCCGGCGGCAGGGTTTCCTTGGCACCCGTTCGGGCGTCCGCTGTCGCAATGAAACACCCGACCCGTGAAAGCATGCTTTGCCCAAGCGAGGCCAGATATGCCGGCTCGATGAGGGGATCGCCAAGAAGCGAACGACGGACCTCGAGCTGCAGGGCGGAAAAGCCCGGATCGGCAAAATTCAGGATCGGTTCCGGTGCCAGAATCCGGCCGTGGGCCGCGCGCTCGAAGATCGGTTCGGCAATATCAGGCGGTGCCGTTACCACCAGAAACTCGACGGGCGTTTCCATGCGTGCGCGCACCAGTGTGCTGGGTGGCGCGAAGAACGCGGAACCGGCAGTGAAGGGCACCCGGTTCACCGGCCCGTCGTTGATCGATGTGCTGACGACGGCACGGGCATATGTCGAAAAAACGCAATATTCCGAGATTTTGTACGCAATCTCGAAATCGGCGGGCGGAAACAATTCGAACCAGAAGCCGCCCGTTCGAATGGGCTGCGCCCAGCCAGGCAGGCTGGTTACCGGCTCGCCGTTGAACGGGATGATCCGGTTTTCGGCGATCGCGCGTGTGAAGAGCGCGGGCTCTTCCCCGAGTATTCTGGGTGTCTGTTTGCTCATGGGCTCGAAAGTGGCAGGGGCCCCGGAACTTCTCAAGGCGATCTACGCAGTTTTTCGCACAGATCTGAAAATCCCCGCACATGGATGGTAGTCGCAGCACGCAAGGAACCTTAGATGGTTGAGCGTGAACACGAAGTATTCGTCTGGAGATTCGTAATGAATACGGATTTCGGCGATTACAATTCTTGGAAATCGAAGTGAAGGATGAACAAAATGTCTCGCAAACTTGAAGTGTTGACGCCTCAGAACAGCCAGTTGATTTTCATCGATCAGCAGCCCCAGATGGCGTTCGGCGTTCAATCCATCGATCGGCAGACCCTGAAAAACAATGTCGTCGGTCTCGCCAAGGCGGCCAGGACGTTCGACATCCCGACGACGATCACGACGGTCGAGACCGAGGGTTTTTCCGGCCACACCTACCCGGAGCTCCTGGACGTGTTCCCTACGCTCCCGCTGCTTGAGCGGACGTCGATGAATTCCTGGGACGATCAGAAGGTCCGCGACTCCCTGGCCGCCGCCAATCGCAACAAGGTCGTCGTTTCCGGGCTCTGGACGGAGGTCTGCAACACGACGTTCGCCCTGTCGGCCATGCTGGAAGGCGGGTACGAGATCTACATGGTCGCCGATGCCTCCGGCGGTACATCGGAAGACGCCCACAGATACGCAATGGACCGCATGGTCCAGGCTGGCGTTGTGCCGATGACCTGGCAGCAAGTGCTCCTGGAATGGCAGCGCGACTGGGCACACAAGGACACTTACGATGCCGTCACCGGCATCGCCAAGGACCATGGCGGCGCCTACGGCATGGGCATCGATTACGCCGCCACCATGGTCCACAAACTGCCGGAACGCGCCAACCACGGTGAGCGCCTCGATCCGGTCCCGGCGGCGATTGCGGCCGAGTAAACCGAACCACCTGCCCGGTTCCGGAACGGTCCGGGCAGGTTCTTCCCCGGAGTTAAGATATGACCACCCTGTTTAACCGCCGGCAGGTTCTTGCCGGCAGTGCGGCTCTGCTTGCGGCAACGCCGGCGTTCGCACAAACCGGATCGGCTGACCTCGTGCTCGTCAACGGCCGGATCACAACCATGGATCCGCAGCGGCCCGAGGCAAGCGCGCTTGCCGTTCGCGACGGCGTCTTCACCGCAGTCGGATCGGATGACGAAATCCGTTCGCTGGTCGGGCCCTTTACACAAGTGATCGATGCGCGCGGACAGCGCGTGATCCCGGGCTTGAACGACAGCCACACCCACGCAATCCGTGGCGCCGTGAACTATAATCTTGAAGTCCGGTGGGACGGTGTCGACAGCCTGGAAGAAGCGTTGCACCTGCTCCGGCAACAGGCCGAGCGGACGCCGGAAGGGCAGTTCATCCGCGTCGCCGGCGGCTTCAGCGAATTTCAGTTTAAGGAAAAGCGCCTGCCGACAATTGCCGAGCTGGACGCGGTCGCTCCGAACCATCCGGTGCTGATCCATCACCTCTACAAACTGACGCTGCTCAACACAAAAGCCGTGGAATGGTACGGCTATGACAAGCCGGACCACCCGACCTATCCCGGCGGCATCGTTGAGAAGGATGCGGGCGGCAACACGACGGGCCGGCTTCTTGCCGCGCCGTCCGGTCTGATCATGTACAAGACGCTGTCGACGGCACCCAAACTGTCGATCCGCGATCAGATCAACTCGTCGCTGCAATATTTCGACGAGTTGAACAGTCTCGGCATCACGTCCGTTTCCGATGCCGGCGGCGGCGGCATGGAATTCCCCGATGCCGATCCCTACAAGGTGATCCGCTGGCTGCATGCCGAGCGGCTTTTGACCACGCGCATCGGTTACCACTCCTTCCCGCAGCACAAGGGGCAGGAACTGTCGGACTACCAGCGCTGGACGGCGGAGACGCCGGCCGGGTCCGGCGACGACATGCTGAAGTTCGTCGGCGCGGGCGAGAACCTTGCCTGGGCGTCATACGATTACGAGATCTTCGCCGACGCGCGCCCGGACATCGATCGGGACGCTGAAGACTATCAGGAACGGGTCATGACCGTTCTCGGCGAAGCCGGATGGCCCTTCCGCCAGCACGTGACCTATGACGAGACGGGCGATCGGTTGTTGCCCGTTTACGAGGCGGTCGCGAAGGGCGCCGGGCTGACGCCGGGCTGGTTCATCGACCACGTGGAGACCTTCAGCCAGCGCAACCTGGAACGGATTGCCGAACTCGGAGGCGGCATTGCCCTGCAGAACCGCATCCAGTTCCAGGCCGAGGATTTCGTCGCGAATTACGGTGCCGAAGCCCTGAAGATGACCCCGAATTTCCGGGCGATCCTCGATCTCGGCGTACCGGTCGGCGGCGGAACGGACGCCACGCGCGTGACGTCGTTCAATCCCTGGTATTCGATCCAGTGGATGACCACCGGGCTCTCGCGCGGCGGCCTGCCCATGTACGACGACGCCAATCTGCTCACGCGCGAGGAAGCGCTGCGTCTTTGGACAACGGGATCGGCCTGGTTCACCGGCGATGCCGGCCGGAAGGGTGCGATCACGCCGGGCCAATTGGGCGATTTTGCTGTGCTCGACCGGGACTATTTCAGCGTGACGGACGCGGAAATCGCAAAGCTGAAAGCCGAACTGACGGTTCTCGGCGGGGAAGTCGTGCATGGAAGCGGCGCCTTCGCAACGAAGGACCTGCGCCACATTCCACCGGTCAGCCCCGACTGGTCGCCGGTCATTCTCCAGCAGAGCTGATACCCGGAAAGAAGCGATCGGCGCGCGCCGTGCGCGCGCCTTTTTCAATACAACGACGAAAAATGAAGGAGTGCGGCGATGGCCGACATGATCCTCCACAACGGCAAGATCACCACCATGGACCCGGAACATCCGGAGGTCGAAGCTGTCGCGATCACCGACGGGAAGATTTGTGCTGTCGGCTCGACGGCGGACATCATGGCCAATGCCGGTTCCGCGCCGTCGATCGACCTTAAAGGTCAACGCGTGATCCCGGGCCTCATTGACAGCCACACCCACATCATCCGCCAGGGCAACAATTTTGCCATGGAGCTGCGCTGGGATCATGTGCCGTCCCTGGCCGATGGTCTGCAGATGCTGAAAGCACAGGCGCAGCGGACCCCGGCGGGACAGTGGATCCGGGTGGTCGGCGGCTGGTCTGTCGATCAGTTTGCGGAAAAGCGCCTTCCGACCATTGACGAAATCAATGCCGTTGCACCCGAGGTGCCGGTTTACGTGCTGCATCTCTATGATCGCGCCTGGCTGAACAAGGCCGCTTTGCGGGCACTGGGGATCGACAGGCATTATTACGAATCCTTTGTCTCCGGCCGGCTGGAACGCGATGACCAGGGCAACCCGACGGGCCTGGCCCTGGCGCGGCCGAATGCACAGCCGCTCTATGCGCTGCTCGACATGGCACCCAAGCTTGACTTCGAGCAGCAGCTCACCTCCACCAAGCACTACTTCCGTGCCCTGAATGGGCTGGGACTGACTTCGGCCCTCGATTGCGCCGGCGGCTTCCTGAACTACCCGGACGATTATGGCGTGATTTCGGAGCTCAACCGCCGCGGCGAGCAGACCGTTCGGATCGGTTACCAGTTGTTCGCGCAACGGCCCAAGCTGGAGCTCGACGATTTCAAGCGCTGGAATGACATCGTCAAACCGGACCAAGGCGACAACTTTCTGAAATGCGTCGGTGCTGGTGAAATGCTCGTGGCCTCGGCCTACGATTTCGAGGATTTCAGCTTTCCACGACCTGAGCTGCCAGGGCGGATGGAAGGTGATCTACGTCCGGTCCTGGAGTTTCTTTTCGACAACCGCTGGCCGATCCGCTTCCACTGCACCTATGAGGAAAGTGCACATCGTTTGTTGACGCTCATCGAAGAGGTGGGCCGGGACAAGGGCCTGGAGGAGCTCAACTGGATCTTCGACCACGGCGAGACGATCTCCGAGGCGACAATGGAATGGGTGGCGCGTCTGGGCGGTGGCATCAGCTACCAGAACCGTATCGCCTTCCAGGCCACGGCCTATCGGGATCGCTATGGTGAAGACGCTTTGCGTGAGGTCATGCCGGTCAAGAAGATGATCGCCTCGGGTGTGCCGCTCGCCGCGGGGACGGACGCGACGCGGGTGTCTTCGTACAACCCCTGGCTCGCCATCCACTGGGCCGTATCCGGCCGAGGACGCGGCGGCGATGTTATCTGGAATGAAGAAACGCGTTTGTCGCGTCACGATGCCCTGCATCACTGGACAGCGGCCGGCGCCTGGTTCAGCCGTGAGGAAGGCAGCAAAGGACAGATCAAGGTCGGGCAACTGGCTGACATCGCCGTTCTTGATCGCGACTACTTCACCGTATCCGAACCGGAGATCACCGAAATCGAAGCGGACCTGACCCTGACCGGTGGTGCGATCGTGCACGCAAAGAATCGATTTGCCACCCATGCGCCCGCGCCTTTGCCGGAGCTGCCGGACTGGTCTCCGGTCCCGGTCTTCGGTGCGCCGGGTACAAGTGGGAACGGTCAGCACAATCTGGCAGCGGAGTAACGCGAAGGGCCCGCCCAATCGGAGCCGTGCGGCAAACCGGCGATCAAGCACAAATGTGTTGCCGGTTTGCCGAACCCGTCTGGAGGACAATCGGATGTTGGACAGAAATCAGATCACCGTCACCTATAGCGAGAGCGATACCAAGGGCCGTTACGGCGCCACCATCGACGGCATCGCCGATGAAGCGGAGCTGACGGTTTCCAAGGTCTCGCCCAGGTTGATCATCGCCGACCACACGTTTGTGCCGGAAGACCTGCGCGGCAAGGGCATCGCCGGAGTGCTGGCCAATCGCCTGATCGCCGATGCCCGTGATCGCGGTCAACGCATCGTGCCGCTCTGCCCGTTTTTGCGCGGTTTCTCCGAAAGACGGCGTGAGGAGCTTGCCGATGTCATCCAGCGCTGAGGTGTCGCAGCCGGTCTCGCCATGGTCGCCCTTCGGCTACCGCGCCTTTGCGCTGCTGTGGGGCGCCACGCTGATCTCCAACATCGGCACGTGGATGCACGAGGTGGGGGCGAGCTGGCTGATGACGACGCTGAACTCGTCACCGGCCGTGGTGTCGCTGGTGCAGGCGGCAACGACCCTGCCGGTGTTTTTGTTCGCGCTTTATGCGGGCACGCTGGCGGACCGGCTGGACAAGCGCAAGATGCTGATCGTCGTGAACATCTTCCTGCTCGCGATCATCACCGTGCTGACCTTTCTGGTGCATTTTGAACTGATCACGCCGCTGCTGCTGATCCTTTTCACCCTGGCGATCGGCACCGGAACCGCGTTCATGGCGCCGGCCTGGCAGGCCATCGTGCCGGCTCTTGTTCCGCGTGATGCCTTGCAGCCCGCCATTGCGCTCAATTCCATGGGGATCAACATCAGCCGCGCCATCGGACCGGCCCTTGCCGGTGTCCTGATTGCCGCCGTGGGCCTGTCGGCACCTTTTGCGCTGAACGCGCTGAGCCACCTTGTGATCATCATTGCCTTGCTGATGTGGAAGAACACCTCGACAACCACAAGAACATCGCAACCGGTGTTTAACGCGATGATGACCGGCATGCGGCACGTGGCGCACAACGGTCCGCTCAAGGCGACGTTGGTCCGTTCCTTTTCCTTCTTCATCTTTGCCTCGGCCTACTGGGCGTTGCTGCCGTTGGTGGTGCGCAATATCGAGGATGGTGGGGCAACCCTCTACGGACTGCTGCTGACCCTGATCGGAACGGGCGCAGTGCTGGGTGCACTGGCCCTGCCCAAGCTTCGCGGGCGATTCGAGTCCAACACGGTGGCTGCCGGCGGCACCGTTGGCACGGCCATCGCCATGGCGCTTCTGGCGCTTTCCCCAAATCCGGAAATCGCCTGCGCAGCCGCCCTGTTGGGCGGATTCAGCTGGATCGCGGTCCTGACCACATTCAACGTCTCGGCCCAGACGGCACTGCCGAACTGGGTACGGGCCCGCGGGCTGGCGATCAACCTGATGGTGTTTTTCGGCTCGATGGCGGTTGGTGCGGCTCTTTGGGGTCAGGTGGCAACGGTCTCGTCCACGTCCATCGCCCTGCTGATTTCGGCCATCGGCCTTCTTGTCGGCTTGCTGCTGACCCGACGGTTCGAGCTGGGACAGGGCGAGACGCTCGACCTGACACCATCGATGCACTGGCCTGCCCCGGACGTGCAACTGCCCGAAGATGGTCTGGGCGACCGGGGACCGGTGATGGTCGAGGTGGAGTATCGGATCAGACCGGAAGACACCAAGGCGTTTCTGAAGGCCATCCATGAATGGTCGGGCGAGCGCTGGCGCGATGGAGCCTATGAATGGCGGATCTTTCAAAGCGCCGAAGATCCAACGCTGTGGGTCGAGGCTTTCCTCGTCTCCAGCTGGGAAGAACACATGGCGCAACACGACCGGGTCTCGAACCAGGACAAGGTCCTGCACGAATCCGTTCAGGCGTTTGACCAGCGGCCAGACGGCCCGGTGGTCCGGCATCTGATCGCGCCCGGATAGCGGTCTTCCCCACAGGACCGCGTGCAACACGTTCAACCGCATCGGAGTAATTCGAACATGACAAAATTCGTACTGAATGGCCGGCCCGTCGAGGTCGACAACACGCCGGATGAAATGCTCCTGCTGATCATTCGCGACACGCTGAACCTGAAAGGC
>JANQQB010000116.1 GCA_028285165.1 Rhodobiaceae bacterium | reverse complement strand
CCGACGCTGTCATATGCGTTGCATGGATGGCGCACCAGCGACCGTTGACAGGCAGTGAATCAAGAAGCTGCCGCACCGGCCGGCTGCCGGTCGCGGCTTCGATTTCTTCCACCTCGGCGACCTGTTCGGCGATATGGATGTGGATCGGGCCGAATTGCAGCGCGACGGCGTCGTTCAGGACCTCCTGCGGAACCGCGCGCAGCGAATGGGGCGCAATCCCGATCGTGGAATCCTCGGCGAGCATCGACACGGCCTCGTTCGCCCGGTCGAACAGGTTTGCGAAATGCGCCATGTCGCAGCCGAAGCGCGCCTGGCCGCCGGAAAGCGGCCGTCCGTCAATGCCGCCCTGGCAATAGAGCACCGGCAACAGCGTCAAGCCGATCCCGGTCGTATGCGCGGCCGCCGCAATGCGCGTGCTCATTTCCGCGATGTTGGCATAATGCCGGCCGTCCGGCGCATGATGCAGATAGTGGAACTCGCCGACGGCGGCATATCCGGCTTCCAGCATTTCCACATAGACCATGGCCGCGATCGCTTCGACCTGGTCCGGATCGAGGTTTTCCAGGAACCGGTACATCAGCGTGCGCCATGTCCAGAAGGAATCCGAACCGGCCTCGCCGCGGGTTTCGCCCATCCCCGCCATTGCCCTTTGAAAGGCATGGGAATGCAGGTTTGCCGGCGCCGGCAGAAGCAGGCAATCGCGCAGGATTTCATCCGAAACAAGCGGTGCGCTTCCCGGCTTGACGGTCTCGATCCGGCCGACGTCGTTGACCGTCACACGGACATTTTTCGCCCAGCCGGTTTCCGGCAACAGAGCGGTTTCTGCAAACAAGGCGTGCATGGGCGCTTCCGTGTTGACTTTTTATGTATAGACATAAAAAACTATGCCTCGATCTTTCGCAAGGGAAACGGATCATGACGCGCCGCGCACTGACCGATGCGACCCTGGCCACCATGGCGGCGCCCACCAGCACCGAGCCTTACGGCCTCATCGAGAATGCAGCACTCGTCATAGAAGACGGCCGTATCGCATGGGTCGGCCCTGCCGACGACCTTCCGCAAAACCTGGGAGATGCGGTCTCCGAATCCCTCAACGGGCGTCTGGTGACACCCGCGCTGATTGATTGTCATACCCATATCGTCTTCGGAGGCAACCGCGCACGCGAATTCGAAATGCGGCTGCAAGGCGCAAGCTACGAAGAAATCGCGCGCGCCGGCGGAGGAATCGTCTCAACGGTCCAGGCGACCCGCATGACATACGAGACCACCCTCCTCAAGGACGCCCTGACCCGCGTCGACGCCCTGATCGCGGAAGGCGCCGCGACCCTGGAGATCAAGTCCGGATACGGCCTCGACATCGACACCGAACTGAAGATGCTTCATGTGGCCCGTGCCATTGCGGACACCCGCCCGATCCGCGTGGTGACGAGCTTCCTCGGCGCGCATGCGATCCCGGCGGATTATGCCGGCCAACCGGACGCCTATATCGACGAGGTCTGCCTTCCGGCGCTCGACCGGGCCGCTGACCTCGGGCTTGCGGATGCGGTCGACGGCTTTTGCGAAGGCATTGCCTTCACCCCGGATCAGATCGCCCGGGTCTTCGACCGTGCCCGGGCTCGCGGTCTGCCGGTCAAGCTGCATGCGGAACAGCTTTCAAACCTGAACGGCGCGGCGCTGGCCGCACGATACCGAGCGCTGTCTGCCGACCATCTGGAACATCTCGACACAGCCGGAATTCAGGCAATGGCCGAGGCCGGTTCGGTTGCCGTGCTTCTGCCGGGCGCCTTCTACACCTTGCGTGAGACCCGATTGCCGCCGGTCGATGGCCTGCGGGAAGCCGGCGTTCCGATCGCCATCGCCACGGATTGCAATCCGGGATCCTCGCCACTGGCCTCACTCCTGCTTACGATGAACATGGCCTGCACGCTGTTTCGCCTGACGCCGGAAGAAGCGCTGGCCGGCGTGACCCGGGAAGCGGCCCTGGCGCTCGGACTGACCGATTGCGGCCGGATCGAACCGGGCCTGCGCGCCGACCTCGCCGTCTGGGATATCGCCCACCCGGCCGAACTGGCCTATCGGATCGGCTTCAATCCGCTCCACGCCCGTTTGTTCGGCGGCACGCCATGACCGACCTTCTTCTCGATCCCGGTCGAACCGGCCTGTCCGTGCTGGAGGCACTCTATCGCGATCCCGGCAGCGGCGTGGCGCTCGCGCCGGAAACCAGACCGGCCATCGAGCGGTCCGCGGCGATCCTCGCCGATGCGGCTGCCGGCTCAGAGCCAATCTACGGAATCAATACCGGCTTCGGCAAACTGGCCAGCGTCCGCATCTCGCCCGATGACACCGCCCAATTGCAGCGCAACCTGATCCTGTCCCATTGTTGCGGCGTCGGAGCTCCGACCCCGCGGCAGGCCGTCGTCCTGATGATGGCCCTGAAACTCTTGTCTCTCGGACGCGGCGCATCCGGCGTCAGATGGGCGCTCGTCACGCTGCTCGAGGCGATGATCAATCGCGGCGTGGTGCCCGTCGTACCGCTCCAGGGCTCAGTCGGCGCATCCGGCGACCTTGCGCCGCTTGCCCATCTGGCTGCCGTCATGCAGGGCGACGGCGAAGCGGAATTCGAGGGGCAGACGTTGCCCGGTGGCGCAGCGCTTTCCGCTGCCGGCCTGACGCCGATCACACTCGGCCCCAAGGAAGGCCTGGCGCTGATCAACGGAACGCAATTCTCCACCGCGCTCGCACTCGGCGCGCTGTTTGAAACAAACCGGCTTGCTCGATCCGCCCTGGTCACCGGCGCGCTGTCGACCGATGCCGCGATGGGATCGGCAGCTCCGTTCCGCGATCCTATCCATGACCTGCGCGGCCATGCCGGACAGAAACGCGCCGCCCGCGTGCTTGCCGGTCTGATGCGCGGGTCCGAAATCCGGGAAAGCCATCGCGCGGACGATGAGCGGGTTCAGGATCCTTATTGCGTGCGCTGTCAGCCGCAAGTGGTCGGTGCCTGTCTCGATGTGCTCGACCATGTGGCCGGTCTTCTGGAAACCGAAGCCAATGCGGTGACCGATAATCCGCTGATCTTCGAGGACGGATCGATCGTCTCCGGGGGCAATTTCCATGCCGAGCCGGTGGCGCTTGCAGCCGACCAGATGGCGCTCGCGATCGCTGAAATCGGGTCGATCACCCAGCGCCGGATCGCGCTGCTTGTCGACCCGGCGCTCAATTTCGGACTGCCGGCTTTCCTGTCGCCGGCACCGGGCCTGAATTCCGGCTTCATGATCGCGGAAGTGACCAGTGCGGCCCTGATGTCGGAAAACCGCCAGATGGCGGCCCCCTGCTCCGTCGACAGCACACCGACCAGTGCCAACCAGGAAGACCATGTTTCCATGGCGGCGCACGCGGCGGCACGGCTTTCAAAGATGGTGCAGAATCTCGGCAGCATCATCGCCATTGAATGGCTGTGTGCCGCCCAGGGTGTCGAGTTTCGCGCACCGCTCACAACGTCGGCGCCGCTTACCGAGGCGATCGCAATCTTGCGCGCGGAGATCCCGGCGCTTGGAGAAGACCGGTTTCTTGCGCCGGATCTGGACAAGGCCGCCGAACTCGTCCGCGCCGGAGCGCTTCTGAAGGCGCTCGACGACCTGCCCGAGGAGGTCCCGGCATGACCCCTGTCACAGTCCAGGAAGGCGAAGGTCCGCTCATCCTCGGCATGCCGCATACCGGGACCACAATCCCAGACGCGCTTCTTTCCCGCCTCAACGACCGTGGCCGCCTGCTTGCCGACACAGACTGGCATATCGACCGCCTCTATGACGGGCTTGTCCCGACGGCGACGGTCGTACGCGCCACCTTCCATCGCTATGTGATCGACGCCAACCGCGACCCGTCGGGCGCAAGCCTCTATCCCGGGCAAAACACAACGGGTCTGTGTCCGGAGATCGATTTCGACGGCCATCCGATCTGGCGCCCGGGCGAAACACCCGGGTCGGCCGAGATCGCGGAGCGGCTCGCGACCTTTCACATTCCGTATCACAAGGCGCTCTCCGATCAGATCGAACGGGTGCACGCCCGATACGGCATTGCCGTGCTCTACGATTGCCATTCCATCCGCTCCCGCATTCCCTACCTGTTCGACGGCGTGCTTCCCGATTTCAACATCGGCACCAACAAGGGCACGACCTGCGGATCCGTGTTCGAAGAGGCGGCGGTCGCAGTCTGCGACGCGGCCGAAGGGTACACCACCGTCTTGAACGGTCGGTTCAAGGGCGGCTGGACGACCCGTCGCTACGGTCAGCCGCGGACTGGCCGCCATGCGATCCAGATGGAACTGGCGCAGGCCACTCACCTGGAAACCGAAACCCCGCCCTTTGCCTATTCTGCGGATCGCGCGGCCCGGCTGCGCCTTCCGCTGCAAGCGCTGCTATCGCGGATCGAACGCCTTGCGCTCGACCGTGCTTCTTGAGGACAGTTTCATGAACAATCCCCGCCACAACATCCGCGACGTGCGCGCACCGCGCGGGACAGCCCTTTCCTGCCGGTCCTGGCAGACCGAGGCGCCCTATCGCATGATGATGAACAATCTCGACGCCGAAGTGGCCGAAAAGCCTCATGAACTGGTGGTTTACGGCGGCATCGGGCGCGCGGCCCGGACTTGGGAGGATTTCGACCGCATCGCAGCCACACTCGAAACGCTTGGCGACGAGGAGACCCTCCTGGTCCAATCCGGCAAACCGGTCGGCGTCTTCAGGACCCACGCCGACGCGCCGCGGGTCCTGATCGCCAATTCCAATCTCGTGCCCCACTGGGCCGACTGGGACCATTTCAACACGCTCGATCAGCTCGGCCTCATGATGTACGGTCAGATGACAGCGGGGAGCTGGATCTATATCGGCACGCAAGGCATCGTTCAGGGAACCTACGAAACCTTCGCCGAAGCCGGCCGGCAACATTATGGCGGCGAACTGACAGGCAAATGGATCCTGACCGGTGGGCTCGGCGGCATGGGAGGGGCGCAGCCTTTGGCCGCGGTCATGGCGGGCGCCTGCTGCCTCGCCGTCGAATGCGATCCGGACCGCATCGATTTTCGCCTGCGTACCGGTTATGTCGACGAAAAGGCGGAAACCGTCGACGAGGCGCTCGCCCTGATCGAGAGCTGGACGGCGGCCGGCGAAGCGAAATCGGTCGGCCTTCTCGGCAATGCGGCGGACGTGTTCCCGGAGCTCGTTGCCCGCGGCGTGCGCCCGGACATCGTCACCGATCAGACGTCGGCGCACGATCCTCTCAACGGCTACCTGCCGAAAGGCTGGACGCTTGCCGAATGGACCGCCAAACGGGAAAGCGATCCGAAGGCGGTCGAAGCCGCTGCCCGCGCCTCGATGCGGGAGCATGTGGCGGCCATGGTGGAATTCTGGGAGGCCGGCGTGCCGACCCTCGATTACGGCAACAACATCCGCCAGGTCGCGAAGGACCAAGGCCTGGAAACGGCCTTCGCGTTTCCCGGCTTCGTGCCGGCTTACATCCGCCCGCTGTTCTGTCGCGGCATTGGACCGTTCCGCTGGTGTGCGCTATCCGGAGACCCGGAGGACATCTACCGGACCGATGCCAAGGTCAAGGAATTGATGCCCGACGACGCGCATCTGCATACCTGGCTCGACATGGCGCGCGAGCGAATCCATTTCCAGGGCCTGCCGGCGCGCATCTGCTGGGTCGGGCTCGGCGACCGGCATCGGCTCGGCCTCGCCTTCAACGAAATGGTGGCGAATGGCGAATTGTCCGCGCCGGTGGTGATCGGACGGGACCATCTCGATTCCGGTTCCGTCGCCAGCCCGAACCGGGAAACCGAGGCCATGAAGGACGGATCGGACGCGGTCAGCGACTGGCCGCTCCTGAACGCGCTCCTGAATTGTGCCTCCGGCGCCACCTGGGTGTCGCTGCACCATGGCGGCGGCGTCGGCATGGGCTTTTCGCAGCATTCCGGCATGGTCATCTGTTGCGACGGCAGTGCGGACGCGGCCCGCCGTATCGAGCGCGTTCTCTGGAACGATCCGGCAACCGGCGTGATGCGCCACGCGGATGCGGGCTATGACATCGCGCTCGACTGCGCCCGCGAGCATGGGCTCAACCTGCCTGGCATTCTCGACCGGTGACCGCGTCTTGACGATCGCCCGGTTGACTGTCAAACGCGCCGCCATGGCGCTGCTCGGCACCGCAATTGCGGCGCATTGGCTACACGAGCATCGCTACGGTTCCGGGACATTTCCATCGCCAGAAGGACCATTCTTGTGAAAACCCATGCCCAGGTTGTCGTCATCGGCGGCGGTGTCGTTGGCTGTTCGGTTCTCTATCACCTGACCAAGTTCGGTTGGTCCGATGTCATGCTGGTGGAACGCTCTGAACTGACATCGGGCTCGACGTGGCACGCGGCGGGCGGCTTTCACACGCTCAATGCCGACACCAACATGGCAGCCCTGCAGGGC
>JANQQB010000080.1 GCA_028285165.1 Rhodobiaceae bacterium | reverse complement strand
CGCTGATCCTGTGTGTTGATTGCGGCGCGACCAGTACGGACGCAATTGCCGCCGCGGCGACGGCCGGTGCCGATGTGGTGGTGATCGACCACCACCAGGTCGGCGCGGACCTGCCGCCGGCCTTTGCGATGGTCAATCCGAACCGGCAGGACGATCTCTCGGGCCAGGGCCATCTGGCGGCTGTCGGTGTGACGTTTTTGGTCTGCGTGGCCGTCAACGCCCGACTGCGGGAGCGTGGTCATTTCCGTGACGGCCGTCCGGCGCCGGATCTTCGGATGTTCCTCGACCTCGTCGCCCTTGGCACCGTATGCGATGTGGTGCCTCTGACCGGCGTCAACCGGGCTTTTGTCACGAAGGGGCTGCTGGCCGTGGAGAAGGGTTGGAACCCCGGACTGCGCGCACTTTGCCGGGTCGCTCGGCTTTACGGCACCCCGACGGCTTACCAGCTCGGGTTCATGCTCGGTCCGCGTATCAATGCCGGCGGGCGCATCGGCAAGAGCGGCCTCGGGCTCGATCTCCTGACGGAAGAGAACGAAGTCCGATTGGAAACTCTGGCCGCGGAACTGGACACCCTCAACCAGGAACGCCAGGCGCTTGAGAGCCGGGCGCTGGAGGAAGCCGTGGCGATGCTCGACGGTCCGCTTGAGGAACAGGACCAGCCGATTGTCGTCGCCGGGACCGATTGGCATCCGGGTATCGTCGGTCTGATTGCGTCGCGGCTTACGGAAAAGGCCAATGTGCCGAGCGTGGCGATTGCTGTGCGCCAGGATGGCACTGGTACCGGATCCGCGCGATCCGTACCGGGATTTGATCTCGGTGCCGCGGTGCGCGAGGCCGTCGCGTCAGGTCTGTTGATCAAGGGCGGTGGCCATGACATGGCGGCCGGAATGTCTCTGGCAATCGATGGCATGGATGCCTTTGCCGCCTTTCTGAGGGAGCGGTTTCAACGCGTCATGCCGGATCGGCCCGGACACACTGTGCGGATCGACAGCCCGATGACGGCGGGCGGCGCGTCGCTGGACACGATTGGTATGCTTGAAAAGGCCGGACCGTTCGGTGCCGGGCATCCGGCGCCGGTCTTTGCCTTTCCCTCGCATCGCATCGCCTATGCGGAGCCTGTCGGCGGATCGCATGTGCGGTGCCGGATCGTCACCGATTCCGGGGATCGGCTTGGCGCTATTGCCTTTCGCGCCATGAACAGTCCGCTCGGCGACACGCTCCTGAACCACCCGAAGGGAGCGCCGCTGCACCTGTGCGGCACGTTGTCGATCAACACCTGGCGCGGCGAGCGCAGTGCCCAATTGTCGATCAGGGATGCGGCGGTGCCGTCTGCGCCGTAGCGGCGCTGTCGTCCGCCTTGTCCCGGTCGCTTCGCGCCGTGGCCCGCGCAAGATGGTGTTCGGCCCGGAAGGTTTCGGGCAGCTTGGGGTCTATGCCATTAAGGAGCGCCACGACGGCGTCGGCCACCTTATGGGCAATGCCGAAACTGATCTTGAAGCCGCCGGTGGCCACGAGGATGCGCGGCGTGTCGGGCAGGAATCCGATCATCGGATCGCGTTCGATGCATTTGGGACGCACGCCCGCCCACCATTCCGCGATCGGTGCGCCGCCAAGCGCGGGTACGAGCGCATACGCCTTGTCGAGGAAGGCCCGGTTCTCGGGATCCGGTACCGACGCGTTCGTCCAGACGTTTTCCGACGTACTGCCGATCGCAGTTCGTCCGTCATCGTGCACGATCACATAGGTGCCGTCGTCATAGACGATCGGACGGGCAGGATCCGCCCGTGTGTTCAGGAGAACCGCCTGTCCCTTGACGCCCTTGCCGAGATCGAGGCCTGAAACCTGCTTCAGGAGCGAGAAGGATTGATATCCCGTCGTCAGGACGAGCACGCCGGCGCTGACGGATTGGAGTCCGTCCGAAGACACGACACGCCCGGCCTCAGTATCAATGGCGCCGACGTCGAACCCTTCAAGGATCGTGCAAGTCCGGGCGGCGGAGGCGGTGAGTGCACGACACAGGGCGCGCGGTTGGACCCGGGCAGCAAATGTCTCGCGGACGTAGCCGAGCGGCGTTGCTGTTTCACCAAGCCAGCCGGATCGGTCGGAGCCGTCTTCGACGGAAAAAACCAGCTCAGGATCATGGGCTGTCCATCGATGCCGGCTGTCTGCTTGCCGCTCTTTCGACTGTGCAAGAAAGCCCGGGGTCCGGATCGGCATGAGCCGGCCGGTGCGGCGGTATCCTGTGGCAATGCCGGTTTCGTGTTCCAGATCGGCCATCGCGTCGGGCAGCGCGCTCAACGCCTCGAACTGGAACTGTTTCTTGGCGTTCCAGCGGTCGGGGACATGCGGCATCAGCGCGCCGAGCGGCCCGCCGCTTGCGCCGTTGCCCGGTTTGGCCTTATCGAGAAGGGCGGTGGACAGGCCGGCCGCCGCGCAACGCCGCGCGATCCACAGACCGAAGATGCCGCCGCCGAGCACGGCCACGTCGAAGCTGGTTGATAACGACTTCACGGCAGTCCGGCCCTATCAAAACGTATCCGGCGCCGGTTCTGGCGGAATGATGATGCAAGGTCAAACGGGCATGTCTGCAGAAATCGTCTGGAGCGAAAATCAAACGCCGCATTCGACCCGCTTCGATGACACCTATTTTTCCCGGCAGGGCGGACGCGACGAGGTGCGCCATGTCTTTCTTGCCGGCAACGGATTGCCAGGGC
>JANQQB010000060.1 GCA_028285165.1 Rhodobiaceae bacterium | reverse complement strand
AACCCGACATATTCGATATCGTCAAAAACGAACTTCAGGGGTCTCGCCCGATCGATCAGGCCTCCGCCGGCGCGTCTGAACCGTTGATTACTCATCTTCAAGCTCTCCGGCTTTCAGATTCTTTCGCGGCTCCCGGGGCTCTTCGGTCTCGGCGTCTGCGACGTCGTCATCGGCCTCGTCGATTTCGGCCGCGTCTTCCGCTTCGCCGGAGTCTGCCTCTTCAGCCTCTTCGACGGCCTCTTCAGGCTCGGCTTCCTGCTCCGCCTCGGCCTCTTCGTCGGCCTCTTCCTCGGGTTCGGCCTCTTCGTCGGCTTCAGCCTCGTCTTCCGGCTCGGCGTCTTCCTCGGGTTCGATCTCTTCCTCCGGCTCGATCTCTTCCTCCAGTTCGACTTCTGCCTCCGGCTGGATCATTTCTTCGGGTTCGACTTCGTCCTCCGGCCATTCCGGCACCGGCTCCGAAACGTCGGTGACGGAAAAGATGACGTGAGTCAGGGTATTGCGCTGCACCCGAAGCCAGCGCCGGCACCCCTGAGTGTGGTGCCAGAGCTCGGTGTGCCGTCCTCGCGGATTGTCACGGAGAAAAACGTAGTCGTTCCATTCGCCTTGCGACTCATTGTCGAGGCCGGGATATGCTCTCGTCGCATCTCCGCCGTAGGTGAATTCGGTGTGATCACGCGGACCGCAATAAGGACAGTTGATCCTTAACATCGCAGCCTCCTAGTGATGCCCGGGCACGGGACCCGCGCCCTTTTCATCGATCTGATCGCCCCGTTCGAACCGCGAGAGCGTGAATTTCTCATTGAGCTCGTGGGGCCGGTCCTGGGCGATCGTATGCGCAAAGCACCAGCCGGATGCCGGCGTCGCCTTGAAACCGCCGTAACACCAGCCGCCGTTAATGTAGAGCCCGTCGATCGGCGACTTGCAGATGATCGGACTGCCGTCCATGGACATGTCCATAACGCCGCCCCAGTGTCTCAGCATCTTCAGCCTGGACAGGCTCGGCATCATCGCCAGACCACATGAAATGACGTCTTCGACGATCGGCAGGCTGCCGCGCTGTGCATAGGAGTTGTAGCCGTCGAGATCGCCGCCGAACACGAGCCCGCCCTTGTCCGACTGGCTGATGTAGAAGTGTCCCGCTCCGAAAGTGACGACCGTGTCAATCAGCGGCTTCAGCGGTTCGGAAACGAATGCCTGGAGTACGTGGCTTTCGATCGGAAGCCGCAGCTCTGCCATTGCGGCAAGATGGCTGGTATGGCCGGCGACGGCCAGTCCGACCTTGTCCGCACGGATGTCGCCGCGCGTGGTCTGTACGCCGTAGATCCTGCCGTTATCGCGCAGAAAGCCGGTGACTTCGCAATTCTGGATGATGTCGATGCCATATGAGTCCGCGCCCCGGGCGTAACCCCATGCGACGGCGTCGTGGCGCGCCGTCCCCGCACGCGGCTGGCACAATGCGCCATACACCGGAAACCGCGCGTTGTCCGACATGTCGAGCAGCGGCACCATTTCGCGTACCTGGTTCCGGTCCAGAAGTTCGGCGTCAATGCCGTTGAGGCGCATTGTGTTGCCGCGCATGGCGGCGGCGTCCATCTGGGCGTCCGAATGGCAGAGGTTGAGGATGGCGCGTTGCGAGAACATCACGTTGTAGTTGAGGTCCATGCTCAGACCTTCCCACAACTGCATGGACTTTTCGTAGAAGAGGGTATTGCCGGGCATCATGTAATTCGACCGGACGATGGTGGTGTTGCGTCCGGTGTTGCCGCCGCCCAGATAACCCTTTTCCAGAACGGCGACATTCGAGATCCCGTGTTCCTTGGCAAGGTAATAGGCCGTGGCGAGTCCGTGACCGCCCGCGCCAACAATAATGACGCCGTATCGCTCCTTCGGTTCCGGATCGCGCCAGGCTTTGGGCCAGTTCTTGTGGCCGGTCAGAGCATGACGCACCAGTTGGAAACCGGAATAACCGCTGATCGCCATTTACGGGGTTCCCCTACCCAAACGAAGACGTTGAAAAAATAGAGCCTTTTCCCGCGCTCGCGGAGCCTAAATCATCCCTATTAGACAATATTGAAACGCCGTTAAGGGCAACTAATGGCAGGCTTTTCGGTTAAAAACGACATTATGTCAAACTGTGCGGGAGGCGTCATGCAGCAGCCGGTTCCCGAACGGCGGAATTGTGGGGTGGCCGTAAAGCGAAAAGCCGGCCGAGACGGCGCGGGGCGGTTCGGCGGATTGCTGCTCGCGGAGCTGCATAAGTTGAAGCGCATCTTCGAAATTTCTTGCGTCTTCAAGGAGTTCGATGCTTCCATTCGAACCCGATGACAGGGGAGACGCTGGTGCCGCAATACAGTTTGAGTGCGGGCAGTCCTCAGGTGCGGAAATCTGACGAAGGCACTATCCACGAAGACGGTTGGGGGAGCACGGTTTCATGCGGACTGTTTTTGTAAATGGCGAGTACGTTCCGGAGGATCAGGCGAAGATCTCGATCTTCGATCGCGGGTTTCTGTTCGCAGACGGCGTTTATGAAGTGACAGCTGTGCTGGATGGCAAGCTGGTCGACGCGATGCCTCACCTGGCTCGCCTGCGGCGGTCGCTCGGAGAACTGCAGATCGATATGCCGATGAGCGAAGACGAACTGCTCGACATGCATCGCGAACTGGTGTCGCGCAACGGGGTCGAGGAGGGCGGTGTTTATCTTCAGATCACCAGGGGGGCGGCTGAGCGGGACTTTGCGTTTCCGAACCGCAGTGAGCCCAGTGTCGTCGCCTTTACACAGGCGAAACTGCTGCATCGGCCGAAGTTCGTCGAAACCGGTGTTTCGGTTGTGACAGTGCCGGAAATCCGCTGGCAGCGGCGTGACATCAAGAGCGTTGCGCTGCTTGGCCAGGTCCTCGGCAAGCAGATGGCCAAGGAGCAGGGTGCGTTCGAGGGATGGATGGTCGAAGATGGTGTGATCACCGAAGGGACGTCATCCACTGCGTTCATCGTCGACAATGAAGGCCGGTTGATTACCCGGCATCTCAGCAATGCGGTCCTGCCGGGGGTAACGCGCCTGGCGGTTCTCGACCTTGTGGATCAAACCGGACTGGATATCGAGGAGCGGCCGTTTACGCCAGACGAAGCCTATGCGGCAACGGAGGCGTTCCTGACCAGTGCCTCGACCTTTGTCGCGCCAGTTGTCGAAATCGACGGCCGTCGCATCGGTTCCGGGCGACCGGGGCTGATCGCCACGAAACTGCGGGACCTCTATATCAAGCGTGCGCTTGATACGGCAATCTGACGGCTCCGGCCGGAACATTCCCGGTCAGACGAGCGAAGGGGCGCCGAATTCGCGAAGAGCTGCATGCTCCCCGTTAAGTCTCCTTTCACATAAGTAATGTTTATTGTCTTCAAGGGGCGCTTATCGTCGGCGGCAAGGGATGAATGGCCGGCGAAGCTCGGGAGCCTCACAAACGGCGTACTGCGGCGCCTTTGATAAGACATTGTGTGCCCACATGTTGCGGATTCGAGATGCATTTTTGATTGCGTTCTGCGTGCTCGCAGTCACGCCTCTGATGCTGTTCTGGGCTTGGCCGCATTCCATAGCCATGCAGGCGGAGCTCGACGAGGTGCATGAGCGCCACTACCTGATGGCGCGCAATCTTGCCACCACCCTTCAACGCTACCACCGGGATGTCCTGTCAACATTCGGACATGTAGCGGCAGATATCACTCATTCCGACAATGTCGGCGGGCTGAAGCCCATACTCGCTAATCTCAATATTCGACGCCTCTGCGTCGTTGATCCCTGGACCGGCGCGACACTGAAGTCAGTCGAAGGTGCCGGAGGCGGGTGTCCGGAGAGCCTGCCCAAGCCATTGCTGACTACCCTCAAGAGTTCCGTGAAGGAAGGCGGCACGGCGATGACGGGAGTCATGACGGTCGGAGGCAGTGACCCGACCATCTTTGTGGTCCGGCATGACGGCGACCACCTGGTGGTGGCGGATATGTCCAACGCGTTCTTTACCCAGGTCGCCGGCGAGATCACGTTTGGAAAGAACGGGCGCGCTATTCTCGTCGACGGCAGCGGCAGAAGCCTTGCGCATCCGAATGCGGATTGGGCCAGAACGTCCAGGGACCTTTCGAACAATACCGTAGTGAATCGCATTCAGCAGGGTCAGTTCGGTGTCGCCCGATACTTCTCGCGCGATCTGAACACGGAAATGGTTGTCGGCTACGATGTGGTACCCGGTGTCGGATGGGGCGTAATGATCGCGCAGCCGCTGGAGGAATTGCAGGCCGCGGCGCGGTCTATCCGCGAATGGGCCATTCTCATCTTCGGCGTCGGTGTCGGCGTTGCGATAATCCTTGCCGGCGTGTTCGCGCTGTCGATCGTGCGGCCGATCAATCGCACGATCCGGATGGCAAACCGGATGGCGCGCGGTGATACAAAGGCACGCATCAGCAATACCAGCGCCATGCTGCCCTGGGAACTTCAAAGGCTCTACGAGTCCTTCAACACCATGGCCGACTCCGTCGACAAGGCGCGCGAGCGCGAGGCTCTGGAACGGGCCAACGCGGAGGCCGCCGACCAGGACAAGAGCGAGTTTCTGAGAACCGTGAACCATGAGCTGCGGTCACCGCTCAACACGATCGTTGGATATTCTGAGATCATGCTCGGCGACAAGGCGGATGACGTGCCCGCCGCCCTGAGGCGCGAATATCTCAAGAGTATCAATGTTGCCGGAGAGCATTTGCTTTCACTCATTGGCGATCTGCTCGACCTGTCTAGGATCGAAGCCGGCAAGTATGAAATCGTAAATGCGCCGGTAGGCACTGACGAACTGGTCGCAAGGTGCGAGAGCTTCATCCGCCAGGATGCCGAGAGGCGGGGCATCACGCTCACCGTGGAGCTTCCGGATCCGGCACCGATCGTTGTCGGCGACGAGCGTGCGCTGTTTCAGATCATGCTCAATCTTGCGTCGAACGCCGTCCGTTACGGATCCGATGGCGGGCATATCCAGTTCAAGGTCGCCGAAACCCAGAACAAGGGCATTGAACTCTCCATCATCGATGACGGCCCGGGTATTCCCTTCGAGGATCTTGACCGGGTTCTCGAGCCCTTCCAGCGTGGCGAAGCGTCGGCCAATGCGGAAATGCGCGGTTCCGGACTCGGCCTGTCGATCGTCAGCAAACTTGTCGAAGCGCATGACGGCCGGTTCCGGCTTGATAGCGCCCCCGGTATGGGCACCGCCGCGACAGTCGTCCTGCCGCCGTCGCGCGTCCGCAGACAGCGTCCAAAAGACGCGAAGTCCGCCGCCGCTTAACCTGAAGATCCGGCGGGTTACAGCCGGCTCAGATGCCGCTCCAGCAGCTGCAGGCGGTCGAATCCGAAAAACAGTTTTTCGCCGCACTCCACCGTAGGGGTGCCGAACAGGCCTCGTTCGATGGCGGCGTCCGTATTGGCCTCCAGCCGGGCCTTGTACTGCCGGTCCGTCGCGGCCGCCGCCGCTGCCGCGCCGTCGAAGCCTGCTGCGGCGGCTACTCTCTCGATTACGCCAAGGTCCGAGATGTCCTCTTCGTTCTGCCAGTATGCCTTGAACAGGGCGAGTGCGAGGGCATTCGGCCGGCCCTGGTCGCCGCCATAGAGGCAGGTCCGCAGCGCCCGGGAGTTGGGCAGCGGGTATTGCGGGTGATAGCGGATCGCCACATCCTCGATCCCGGCCCAGTCCTGCAGGTCCTGCTGGAACCAGTTCACAAAGGCTTCGTTTTCTTCGAGGGGCCGGCGGCCGTTTATGCGCTCGATCAGTCTTGGGAGCTGGAAGGGCCTCCAGATTACAGCCGCTTTGTGACGCTCGGCGATCGCGTCAATACGACGGGCCGCAAGGAATGCCCAGGGGCTGTGTAGATCGAACCAGAATATCAGCTCGGGCTGTTGCGGTCGCGGCGGCGCGGCTCCAGTCGAAGGCTTCGCGTTCAGGAATGCATCGAGCCTGACAACCGCACGTTCATGGAAGCCGTCCATGATGAGTTTGCCGGCCTGACGGGCAGTGACGCGGAACCGGTAGCGGCGGCCCTCGGCCGAAAGCAGTTCGGCTTCGCAGTCGACGGCCGTGCCGGGGAATGCCGCCGCCCTGTGCTTGATATCGACGGCGGTGCCCACACTTGCCTCGCCGGTCTCGAAGTGGGGGGCGATGAGATAGTGGCAGGTCATCTCCAGGTAGCCGATGGTCGCCGGCGTGGAAACCACGTCAACGCCTGCATTGCCGATCGCCGAGGCCGTGTCGCTTGTCGGGGGCACATGGCTCCATTCCTGACGTGTGCCAGGTAGCACCGGCTTCATGGTAACAGCTCCAGTCGGTCGTCGTCGGCCATAGCGCGCAGTTCTACCTTTTTTATCTTTCCGCTCGGGGTCATGGGGAATCTGTCCACCGTGAAAAAAGAGGTCGGCACTTTGAATCGGGCAATGCGGTCCTTGCAATAGTCGGCCAGTGCCCGGGCCGAGACCTTTGCCGCGGGCAGGATGGCCGCCGCGACGGCTTCGCCGTAATACGTGTCGGGAACGGCGAATACCGCCACGTTCCGTACGGACGGATGGGTCTGCAGGAGATTCTCGATCTCCGCGGGATAGATGTTTTCGCCGCCGCGAATGATCATGTCTCTCAGCCGCCCGCCGGAAACCGCCAGTCGTCCGCACGCGGTGAGGCTTCCGAGATCGCCCGTCTTCAGCCAACCGTCGCCGCCCAAGGTCTCGGCGGTGGCGTCCTCGTCATTGTAGTAGCCCGACATCGTCATGATGCCGCGGACTTCGATCTGGCCAACGGTACAAGCGGGCAGGACTGTTCCGTCCGATGTGTCCGTGATCCGGATCTCGCATCCCGGCAACGGCTGTCCGGCCGTCTCCAGCCTCTTCGGATCGTCATGGGCGGGGCAGGCCGCAAGCGTTGAGGTTTCCGTCTGACCGTAGACCTGGCAAAGGCCCGGGATCGGGAACTGTTCGGCACAGCGGTGCAGGATCTCGGGATCACAGTCGGCGCCGCCGCAGGTTCCGGCACGCAGGGATGTGAGATCGAATTGGTTCCTCTCGGAATGATCGAGCATCGCCAGGAATGAGGTGGGGACGCCGGAGAGAAGCGTGCATTGTTCGGTCTCGATGAGTTCGAACATGTCCCGGGCATCGAATGCCGGAAGGCCCACGTAGCAGGCTGCGGACTGGAGGCACCCGAGCATGTTCATGATGCACCCGGCGCAGTGGAACAAGGGGATGATCGACGTCCAGCGGTCGCCCGGGGCGACGGCGAGACGCCCGGCCGAACCGGCGGCGTCGGCCATCATGCCGTCGTGGCGCAGCATCGTTGCCTTCGGAAAGCCTGTCGTTCCGGATGTGAAAAGCAAGGCGCCGACAGAATCGGCCTCGGCCGGAGCAAATTCGAACTTCGTGCCGTTGGGCCTGGGCAGCAGATCGCCGTAGGCAATTTCGTCGCCGCCGCCGTCTTCCAGGGCGATGACATGCTCCAGTCTGGGGAGACCCTTCCGGATCCGCCGGAGCGTTTCGAGATAGGCATTGGAACGGAACGCTCCGCTGGTGATGACCGCCCCAGCATCCGAGTGGTCGAGCGCAAACGCGAGGTCGTCCTGGCGGTAATGTGTGTTCAAGGGCACGAAAACGGCACCCATGAGCGCGGCGGCCATCTGCACGACCGGCCATTCGAGACGGTTTTCCGCCAGCAGTGCGACATGATCTCCGGCGCGAAGACCAAGCTTCGTCAGTCCGTGCGCCAGCGCTGTCGCGGTTTCAAGCCACTCCGCGAATGTCATCCGGCCGCCGGAGTGCGGAAAGGCCAGCGCTTCGCGGTCGCCGAAGCGTGCTGCAGCCTCTTTCAGCGCTGTCGCCGGATGATCTGCGATGAGTGCAGGGGCCGTCATGTGTCGGGGATCAGGACTGCTGTAGGCGTGAGCCGGCGTTGACGAAGGCCTCGATGACGGACTTGAGCGTGGGCTGCAGTTCAGTCGCGCGTTCGGGCTCGTAGGCGAACGGATAGTGTTCGTCCATATAGTCCGCCTGGGTAAGTTCCATCTGGACGGCGTGAATGTTGTCCCGGGGATTGCCATGCGAACGGGTGATATGGCCGCCGACAAAGCGGCCGTTTACGATGCTGCTGTACTCGGAAGCGTCCATGACACCGGCAAGGGCGTTCTCTATTTCGGATGCGCAGCTTTCGCCGTGATTGGTCCCGAGATTCAGCGTCGGCAGCCGGCCGGCGAAGAGGCGCGGGACCATCGAGCGGATCGAGTGGCAGTCATAAAGCAGCGCGTAACCGAATTCGGTTTTGAGACGCTGCAGCTCTTCCGCGATCTTGTTGTGATAAGGCTGCCAGATCTCGCTCTTGCGCCGCTCGATTTCGTCTTCAGCGGGCTCGCGGCCCTCGATGTAAAGCGGCTCTCCGTCGAACATCTGAACCGGACAGAGACCGGTGGTCGGTTTGCCGGGGTAAAGACTCTCGTTATCGGGCGGCCGGTTCAGGTCGACAATGTAGCGGCTGAACACGGCCTCGATCTGGCTCGCGCCAAGCTCGGCGGCAAACTCGTAGAGTTGCGGAATATGCCAGTCCGTGTCCGGAAGTGTCCGGGCCTCCTTGGTGAAATATGCGAGAATATGGGGCGGTACCTCGGTCCCCGAGTGAGGCGAGGAAACAAGCAGCGGAATTGTTCCCTCGGTAAATCGGTAGGCTTCGCTCATGGCGTGTGCATGCGCCCCTCGATGACAACCTGCTCGATAGGGTTGTACCCGATCCGGTAGGAAAGTTCAGCAGGCCTTTCAATGTTCCAGACGACCAGGTCGGCACGCTTGCCGATCTCGATGGTGCCGCGGTCGTCGAGACCGAGGGCCCGGGCGGCGTTCCGGGTCACGCCGGCGAGGCATTCTTCCGGCGTCATACGAAACAGCGTCGCCGCCATCGACATCATCAGGAGGAGCGAGGTCACCGGCGAACTGCCCGGATTGCAGTCGGTGGCGACGGCGACCGGCACGCCGTGCGCGCGCAGCAGGTCGATGGGCGGCATTTGCGTCTCACGCAGGGTGTAGAAGGCGCCCGGCAGCAGAACCGCGACCGTGCCCGATTCCGCCATGGCCTTCACGCCGTCCTCATCGAGGTATTCCAGATGATCGGCCGAAAGCGCGCCGTATGATGCCGCCATCGCGGTGCCGCCGAGATTGCTGAGTTGTTCCGCGTGCAGCTTCACGGGAAGGCCGAGCTTTCGGGCTTCCTCGAATACGCGGGTCATCTGGTTGACCGAAAACGCGATACCCTCACAGAAGCCGTCGACCGCATCGGCGATGCCTTCCGCGTTTGCCGAATGCAGTGTCGGGAGGACAACTTCGTCGATATAGCTGTCCGCCGCGCCGTCGAACTCTTCCGGAATCGCGTGGGCGCCCAGGAACGAGGTTACGACCGAAACCGGAAGCTCATCGCCAACGCGCCGCGCGGCGCGCAGCATGCGCAATTCCGTCTCCGAATCGAGGCCGTAGCCCGATTTGATTTCAAGCGTCGTGACACCTTCGGCGAGCAGATGCCTGACGCGCGGCACCGCGGTTTCGAAGAGGTCTTCTTCGGTCGATGAGCGCGTCGCGGTGACCGTCGACCGGATGCCACCACCCGCCCGGGCGATTTCCTCGTAGCTGGCGCCCTCTAGGCGCATTTCGAACTCACCGGCCCGGTCGCCGCCGTGAACGATATGAGTGTGGCAGTCGATCAGTCCCGGCGTGATCCAGCTGCCGTGGACGGCGTGGACTTCGGGCGCAAGGTCGTGCGGCTCGCCGTTCAGATCGGCCGTTGGCCCGATCCACGCGATCTTGCCGTCCTTGATGGCCACCGCGGCGTCCCTGAGCGCGCCGTAGGCGGACGGGCCGGAGACCATCGTTGCAATATTGGCATTCGTCCAAAGGGCGTCCCACCGACCGATTTGCATTGCGTAACTCGCGATTCCCGTCTTGTATATACAATTAGATTATCGTGAGGTTCGAGGAATGGCCACGCTTTATTGCCGACAGGCGCTGCTTCCTGACGGGTGGGCCGAAAACGTTGCCGTCACGGTCGACGCGCGCGGGACGATTGGCGATGTGACGGCCGGAGCGTCGATGCCTGGCGGCGCGGTTCATTTGAACGGGATTGCCGTACCGGGCATGCCCAATCTGCATAGCCATGCCTTTCAGCGTGCCTTGGCGGGACTGGCGGAGGTGGCCGGACCCACAGACGACAGTTTCTGGACCTGGCGCAAGGTCATGTACGGATTCCTGGACCGGCTGACGCCCGAAGACATGGAGATCATCGCCGCGCAGCTCTACGTCGACATGCTGAAGGCGGGTTACACGAGCGTCGGCGAGTTCCACTACGTCCATCACCAGCCTTCCGGCGACCCGTACGACACGCTGACGGAACTGTCCGACCGGATCATCGCGGCGTCACGGAGGACCGGAATCGGCATCACGCATCTGCCGGTGCTCTACGCCTATGGCGGATTCGGCGGGGCCGCGCCCGATCCAGGCCAGCGGCGGTTCCTCAACGACGGCGACCGGTTCCTCACCCTGGTCGCCGACCTCAGAACCCGGTTCGGCGATGATCCGCAGGTCGGGGTCGGGATCGCACCGCATTCGCTCCGCGCCGTTACCCCGGACCTGTTGCGGGACGTGCTTGCGGAGAACGACCGGGAGGATGGCGGCGGTCCGGTCCACATCCACATCGCCGAGCAGACCAGGGAAGTTGACGACTGCGTTGAGTGGAGCGGCAGGCGGCCGGTTGCCTGGCTCATGGAGAACGCCGACGTCGATCAGCGCTGGTGCCTCGTGCACGCGACTCATATGGACGACTCCGAAACGCGGCAGTTGGCGAACAGCGGGGCGGTTGCCGGTCTGTGCCCAACGACCGAAGCCAATCTTGGCGACGGCTTCTTTCCGGCTCCGGAATTCCTGAAGCACGGCGGACGCTTCGGCGTCGGGTCCGACAGCCATATCTCCGTCAGCGTTTACGATGAGCTGAGGACACTCGAATACGGGCACCGGTTGCGGCTGAGGCAACGCAATGTCCTGTCAGAAGGCGAGGGGCGCTCGACCGGTGCCGATCTCTATCGCGCGGCCCTTGCCGGCGGTGCGCAGGCTCTGGGCCGGCCGATCGGTGCTATTGCCTCCGGTCAACGCGCTGACATCGTTGTGCTGGACGCCGAGCGGCCGGAATTTGCAGGGCGCGATGGCGACCAGATTCTCGATGCCTGGATCTTCGGCGCGCATCAGTCGCCCGTGTCGGATGTGGTCTGCGGCGGCGAGCACGTGATTGCAGGCGGTCATCATGCCGACGAGGCCGCAATCGCCTCGGATTACCGACGCGCCCTCGAACGACTCCTGTCGTAACGGCTCAGCTCACGGAGGGTGTAATTCCGGCAACCCCCTGCGCCAGAGCGCCTGATGCAATCATGCGCTTCACGGCCTCGATGTCCGCGGTGAACGGGCGGTCCTCGTCGTAAGGGGAGACGGCATTGCGGACGGTTGCGCGGACTGTCTCGAGCGGCGGTGAGGAGGTGAGGGGTTTGTGGAACTCCATGCCCTGCAGAGCGGCCAGGATTTCGATCGCGACAATCGTCGATGTATTCTCCGCCATCGGCATCAGTCGGCGGGCGGCGAAGGTCGCCATGGAGACGTGATCCTCCTGATTGGCGGATGTCGGCAGGCTGTCGACGCTGGCTGGATGGGCCAGCGACTTGTTCTCGCTGGCAACCGCTGCGGATGTCACCTGCGCGATCATGAAACCGGAATTGAGGCCCGGCTCGGCGATCAGGAAGGCCGGCAGGCCGCTCATGGCGGGATCGATCAGGAGCGCGGTACGGCGTTCGGAGAGGGCGCCGATTTCAGCCGCGGCAACGGCGAGGGCATCGGCGGCCATGGCGACGGGTTCGGCGTGGAAGTTGCCGCCGGAGAGGATCTGGCCGTCTTCCGACATGACCAGGGGATTGTCCGAAACCGCGTTGGCCTCGATCTCCAGGATCCGGGCGGTATTCCGGATCTGATCAAGGCACGCGCCCATGACCTGGGGCTGACAGCGCAGGGAATAGGGGTCCTGAACCCGGTCGCAATCCACGTGGCTCTCGCGGATGCGGCTGCCGTCCATGAGCCGGAGCAGCGCCGAAGCGACATCGATCTGTCCCTGGTGTCCGCGCAAGTCGTGGATACGCGGGTCAAACGGCGTGTCGCTGCCTTTCATGGCATCGACCGACAGGGCTCCGGCAACCAGCGCGGCACGGAACACGTCCTCAATCGCGAAGAGACCCTTCAGGGCCAGCGCCGTTGAAACCTGTGTGCCGTTGAGCAGGGCGAGGCCTTCCTTGGCGCGGAGGCTGATAGGCTCCAGGCCGGCCGCCTTGAGAGCATCGGATGCACCCTGCACCTCGCCGTTTACCCGCACATTGCCTTCACCGATCAGGGCGCCCGACATGTGAGCAAGCGGAGCCAGGTCGCCTGACGCACCGACCGATCCTTTTTCCGGGATGACGGGCAGAATTCCCGCGTTGACCATGTCGATGAGATGGTCGACGACCCTTGTTCTGACGCCTGATGCGCCGCGCGCAAGAGAGGCGGCCTTGAGAACCAGGATCAGGCGCACGACGTCGTCTTCGAGCGGTGCGCCGATTCCGGTCTGGTGCGACCGGACCAGGCGGACCTGCAGCTCGCGAAGCTGGTCGTCCGAAATCCGATTGCGGGCAAGCAGTCCGAAGCCGGTATTGACGCCGTAGACGACGTCGCCGCCGGCGATAACGTCGGTCACGGTCTGCGCTGCCCGGTCAACCGCGCTCTGCCAGTCACCGGCCAGTGTGATCCGATCATTGCCCCTTAGGACAGCGCGCAGTTCGGCAAGCGTCATCCGGCCCGGTGTCACAATCCGTTCGCTCATCAGTTTGTCTCCGTGGCAACGCCGAGATAGGCCTGAACCAGTGCTTCGTTCCGGCGGGCATCCTTCGCACTGCCGGACCAGGCTATGCGGCCCGATTCAAGAACGCAGACCCGGTCCGCGATGGCGAGGGCCCGTTCGGTGTTCTGTTCGACCAGAAGGATCGTCAGGCCGGCCTGGCGCAATCTCGTGATGACAGCATAGCAGTCGTCGACGACCTTGGGCATCAGGCCGAGGGAGAGTTCATCCACCAGAAGCAGGCGCGGCGACGCCATCAACGCCCGGCCCATGGCCAGCATCTGCTGCTCACCGCCCGAAAGCGATCCTGCGCGTTGATCGATTCTTTCGCCAAGCCTCGGAAAATATTCGACGATTTCGGCAATGCGCGCGCTTTCCTCCGTGCGGCTCCGGCTGTAGCCGCCGACCACCAGGTTTTCCGCAACGGTCAGGTCCGGAAACAGACGCCGGCCCTCGGGAACAATGGCGATGCCTTTCTGCACGCGCCTGGACGTCGCCACGGACATCAGGTCCGTGCCGTCATAGAAGATCGTTCCGGACTTCGGCGAGACGTGACCGGCGATCGTCATCATGGTCGTCGTCTTGCCGGCTCCGTTGGCCCCCAGGAGTGCGAACACCGACCCTTCGGGCACGTCGAAGCTGATATCCTCGATGGCGAGGATGTCGCCGTATCCTGCCGTCACGGCCTCAAGCTTCAGCATCGGCGTGGCTCCCGAGATAGGCGTCAAGTACGCGCCGGTCTTTCATGACCTCTTGCGTCGGACCGTCGGCGAGTTTGGTTCCGTTGTCCTGGACATAGAGGCGGGGACAGATGCGGACGACTTCCTTGAGGTTGTGCTCGATCAGTATGAGCGATTGCCCCTCGCTGTTGATGGCGGCAATGGTATCGGCCATCGCGTTGGCTTCGGCTTGGTTCAAACCCGCGAGAGGTTCGTCCAGAAGCAAAAGTTTCGGTTGCAGGGCGAGGGCGCGGGCCAGTTCCAACCGCTTGAGAAATCCGAGCGGCAGTTCGGAGGGCAAACGGTCGACGGCATCCGTGAGACCGACCCGTGCGAGCAGTTCGTGCGCCGTCTTCAGTTCGGTCGCGTTGCCGCGGTGGGCGAGGGCAGTCCAGGGCGACCTCGTCTTGCCTGCGCCGACCGCTAGGGCCACGTTTTCCGCGAGCGTCATCGTCCGGAACGGTTTGACGATCTGCTGCGCCAGGGCCAGTCCGGCGCGTATCCGCCGGTGAATTGGCATGCCATTGAGCGGTTGGCCATCGAGGCTGACGGAGCCCTTCTGGGGCGTGACCATCCCGATGATGGCGCGCATGAGCGTGGTCTTGCCAGCGCCGTTCGGTCCGATGAAACCCAGCAACTCGCCCTTCGCGACGGTCAGGGACACATCGTTTACGGCGACCACGCCACCGAAACGGACGGTCACGCCGTCGATATTCAGAAGGGCGCTCATGAGCCTGTCCCGCCAGAATTCGAGCGGGCCATCAGCCTGCGCGTGAGCCCGGCGAGGCCGTCCGGGCTGAACCGCATCATGGCAAACAGCAGGGCGCTGTAGAGCAGCAGCTTGTAATCGTCGAT
>JANQQB010000056.1 GCA_028285165.1 Rhodobiaceae bacterium | reverse complement strand
TTCGTCGACGTGGTCAACTGGATGCTGGCGGCCCTGCTTCTGGCCGAAGAGCACGGTGTGACCAAGGCCAATGTCGCGGACATGGCCGCCAATCCGCCGAACCCGACTGTGGCACGTCTCTTGGGCAGCACGCCCGGCATCGGCGAGCGGCTGGGCCTTCGTGAAACCTGGGCCCGCGAAATGATCGCCGCTGTCGGCAATTTCGCCGAGATCTATGACCGCAACCTCGGCAAGGACAGCCCTTACAAGCTCGATCGCGGACTGAACAATCTGTGGAGTCATGGCGGCGTGCTGTACGCGCCGATCCTCGACTAGAGAGCAGGCTCGACCGGCCCGCCGCTGATGACAAGCGCGGCGGGCCGCACCCGGCGAACGAGGGGGGAGGGTCGACATGCTGGCCTCGACCGCACCAATGCGGCTTCCAACACCGCGCGACATCGTCATCCAGACGCTGGTGCTCGGCGTGATCATCGTTGTGGTCTGGGGTGCCGTTACCAGCGTGCGCACCAACCTGGAAGTCCTCGGCCTGTCGAGCGGTTTCGGGTTTCTGGAGCGCTCGACCGGCTGGTCCTATTCGTTTTCCTTCATGGAACGCTCGATCGACGACAGCTATGCCCGCACGCTGACGATCGGTTTTGTCAACACGCTGGTGCTCGGGCTGATCTGCATCGTGCTGTCGACGGTGCTGGGATTCCTGGTCGGCGCCGGCAGGGATGCCAGCAACATGGCGGTCAATGCGACGGCGACCGTCTTCGTCCAGGTGTTCCGCAACATCCCGCTGATCCTGCAATTGGTATTCTGGTACGCCGTCCTGATCCATATGCCCGGACCGCGCCAGGCCATGTCGGTGATGGATATGGCCTTTCTGTCAAACCGCGGCATGATGGTGCCGTCGTTCAATCTGCCGTTGCCGACCGGCGTTTTGTTGACCGGTTTCGTGGTTCTTGCCGGCTTTTTCATTGTGCGGTTTGTCGTTGCGCGCGGGGCGATCAAGGTCCTGGCCTGGTTGGGTGTGAGCACGATCGCCACGATCCTCGCCTTCCAGCTGACTTTGCCTGCCGATACGCCCGTCGTCTCGGTACCGGAACTGAAGGGCTTGCGCTTTGTCGGCGGGCTGACCCTGTCGATCGAACTGATCGCGATGATCATCGGCATCGTGCTTTACGGGGCCGCCTATATCGCGGAAGTCGTGCGCGGCGGCTTGCAGGAAGTCTCCAAGGGGCTGATCGAAGCGGCGCAATCGCTCGGTCTGCGGCCCTTGACGGTCTGGATGAAGGTCAAGATGCCGATGGCGCTTCGTACAATCATTCCGCCGCTCGGCAATCAATGGATCTTCATCATGAAGGCGACCACGATCGGCGTGGCGATCGGGTTCAGCGACCTGTTCATGATCGTGTCGACCTCGATCACGCAATCCGGCCAGACGCTGGAACTGATCGGCATTCTCATGGCGGCGTTCCTGCTCATCAACTTCACGCTCGCGCAGATGGTCAATGTGCTCAATGCGCGTCTGAAACTGAAGGGGCATTGAGATGAGCGATTTGAGCGTCATGACATCGGCACCGCCGCGCCCCGTCGACAGTCGCGCATCCGCTGTCCTGAATGCCCTGAAGACCCGAGCTTTCTCGACGCCGTTCGACAGTGTCATGACCATCCTGTTTGCCCTGCTTCTGGCCTGGATGGCGGTCACGGCGATCAATTGGGCTTTCATCAACGCGGTCTGGCGGGCCGAGGACGTCGATCTTTGCAGAGAAAGCGCCGGCGCCTGCTGGTCGGTGATCGATGCACGCCATCGGCTCATATTGTTCGGCCTCTACCCTTATGAACTGCATTGGCGTTCGACGCTCGCCTGTGTTGCGATCATCGTGACCGTGATCCTTTCGTGCCTGCCGGTCTTCTGGACGCTGCGCCGGCTGTCGACATTGTGGATCGCAGGCTTCGGCAGCTATTTCCTCCTGATGGAAGGCAGCCTGATCGGGCTGCAGCAGGTCACGACCGACCAATGGGGCGGGCTCGCTCTGACGTTGTTCCTGTTTTCGTCGGTCGTGCTCATCGGCATGCCGATGGGGCTGGGCCTGGCGTTGGCCCGGCGTTCGAAACTGCCGGTCGTCTCCTATGGCGCCCTGCTTCTGATCGATTTCATCCGGTCGCTCCCCCTGCTGACGACCCTGTTCACGGCCGCCGTCGTCATTCCGCTCCTGTTGCCGGACTGGCTGCAGGGCGACAAGATCTGGCGGGTGATCCTGGCCTTTGCGCTGTTCTTTGCCTGTTACCAGGCCGAGATCTTCCGGGGCGGGTTCCAGGCGATCCCGAAGGGACAGGAGGAAGCGGGGCGGGCGCTCGGGATGAGCACGTTGCAAATCCTGTCGAAGATCGTGCTGCCGCAGGTGTTCCGCCACGCGCTGCCCAGCACGATCAACATGGTGGTCGTCACGTTCAAGGAAACCGCAATCGTGATCATCATCGGTTTCTTCGACATCCTGGCATCGGCGAACGCGGCTTTCGGGACCGGGCAATGGGCGCCGTATTACATGGAGGTCTACGTCTTTGTCGGACTGATCTACTGGCTGTTCATCTTCTCGCTCGGCCAGTATGGCGAATACCTGAAACGCCGGATGCAGATCAGCGAGCGTTGACGGAATCCGGGCGGTGTCATGCCGCTCAGTCGAGAACGACCTCGCCGTTCGGGCTGTCGACCCGGAAGGAGAGTTGGTTGTTCCCTTCAGTGACACGGGCGAGGTGATCCACGCCGAGGGCTTCCAGCATTGCACGCAGCCGCGTCGGATCGGGGTGCTGCAGTTCTACGGATTTCAGGGTCACGCCCAGGTTCTGCATGCCGCTGCTCGGATGAGGGCCCGGCGACCATTCGATGAAGGCCGGCAGCAGGCCGTTTTCGGGCAGGCTGCCGTCCCGCGGTACCGTCAGACGCCAGGAGCGCTCGCCGCGCGTGAACAGCATGGCCTCGCCGAGATCGACCGGGCTTGCCGCCATCACCACGTCCAGGTCGTCGGTGCCGACAACCCAACACAGGGCGCGCGGGCGCTCTGAAAGGCGCTGCCGGGTTTCGGCCTCATCAAGGGTGAACCAGCGCCGGCGCCCCGGATCGGGCGCGTCCGGATCGACGGCAATGATTTCCAGGAAGCTGTCGTTGCCGGCCTGGACGACACAATTGTGCGTGCTCATGGCGGTGTGTTTGGAGCCGGAGGGGATGGTTACGCCGAGCGCTGTGCGCATGGCATCGACGCCGGCTTCCAGGCTGGCCGCCCCAATCGCAAAATGGTCGATCCTGTTGTTCATCGTCTTTTATCCTGATGCCCGACACCCTTGAGCGATTGGCCTTGATGCACCAATCTGTGCGAAACAGATTCCCGATCCGGCGGCTTGCCTGCAGTCTTGCGAATGCGGAATAAGGGATGACACCCAAGCCCTTGTGTGTCAACATTCAGAAATAGTGTTTCATATAACGAGACAATTAGAGGTGCCATGACGGACGGTTTCCTGACATCCAGCCATTGGGGGATCGGTGTCGTCCACGTCGAGGACGGCCGGGTAAGGGACGTCGCGGCGCATCCGGACGATCCCGATCCGAGCCCGATCAACGGCAACATCGCCGGATCCCTGAACGGGGCGGCCCGTGTGCTGCGTCCAGCCGTGCGCAAGGGCTATCTGGCGGGCGGACCGGGCGCGGCCGGCGGTGCCCGCGGGCGGGAAGACTTCGTTGAAGTCGAATGGGATACGGCACTGGACCTGGTAGCCTCCGAACTCTCCCGGATCCGCGACCGGCACGGCTCGGGCGCGATCTATGCCGGGTCCTACGGCTGGGCAAGCGCCGGCCGGTTTCACCATGCGCAAAGCCAGCTCAAACGGTTCCTGAATGCGGGCGGCGGCTTTGTGGCTTCGAAGGGCAATTACAGCTACCACGCTGCGCTCGTTCTGATGCCGCATATCGTCGGGGATTACCGCCGGCATGTGAAAGAGGCGACCCGGTTGTCGACCCTGGCAGAACACGGGCGCCTCGTTGTCATGTTCGGCGGCCTGCCGATCCGCAACGGACAGGTCTCCGGCGGCGGGGTCGGCAAACATCGGTTGCGCGGCGTTCTGGAGGATGCCGCGCGCGCCGGCGTGCGGTTCGTCAATCTCAGTCCGCTGCGCACGGATGCCGCAACTTCGCTCGATGCCGAATGGCTGCCGCCGCGGCCCGGGTCGGACACTGCCCTCATGATGGCGCTCGCGCACACACTTTTGAGCGAAAGGTTGCACGATCGGACCTGCCTCGATCGCTACACGGTCGGTTTCGACCGGCTCGCCGACTACCTGAACGGATCCGACGGCATCGTGAAGGATGCCGACTGGGCAGCCGGCCTTTGCGATTTGCCTGCGGACCGCATCCGCGCGCTCGCCCGGGACATGGCGGCTGGACCGACGTTGATCACCACTGCGGTCTCCCTGCAGCGGGCGGATTGGGGAGAGCAGCCGCTCTGGATGACTGTCGCGCTTGCCGCCATGCTCGGTCAGATCGGGTTGCCGGGTGCGGGATATGGAATCGGCTACGCGGCGGATTCCAGCATCGGTACCATGGACCGGGCAGCGCCGTGGTCGGCGTTCCCGCAAGGCACCAATCCTGTCGCCGATTTCATCCCCGTGGCGATGATTTCCGACATGCTGCTTAATCCGGGCGGAGGCTACGACTTCAACGGCGCTCGCCGGACGTATCCGGACATCCGCATGGTGTGGTGGGCCGGCGGCAATCCCTTTCACCACCATCAGGACCTCGGCACTCTGGCACGCGCCTTCCAGCAGCCGGAAACCGTTATCGTCAACGAGTTCAACTGGACCGCGACGGCGCGGCATGCCGATATCGTGTTGCCCGTGGCCGCGCCTCAGGAACGCACGGATTTCGGCGCGGGCACCCAGGACAACGTCCTGGTCCCGATGCCGAAACTGGCAGAGCCGCCGGGTAAGGCCCGGATCGAATTCGACATCTTCCGCGATCTTGAGGCACGGCTCGATCTGGCCGACGGATTTTCCAAAGGCCGCACCGTCGAGGAATGGATCGACCGGCTGTGGGGCGACATGCGCCGCAAGATTTCCGATCTTCCGGAGTTCGATGCCTTCCTGAACGGCGATCCGCTGGAATTCGACGATCCGGATCCGCACCACGTCTTCCTTTCGGACTTCCGCCAGGATCCTGAAGCGCACCGGCTGCCGACACCAAGTGGCCGGATCGAACTCTTTTCAGAGACGATCGCCGGTTTCGGCTATCCGGATTGTCCGGGACATCCGGTGTGGCAGGTCCCGAGGGACTGGTCATTGCGCGATCGCTATCCGCTGCATCTGATCTCCGGGCAACCGGGCACCCGGTTGCACAGCCAGCTCGACAACGGCGCCTACAGCCGCAGCCGCAAGGTCAAGGACCGCGAGCCGGTCCTCATTCATCCCGACGATGCCCTTGAACGTGGCATTGCCGACGGCGATATCGTCGAGCTATTCAACGCTCGCGGTCGGTGCCTTGCCGGAGCGGTCGTAACCGACGATGTGTTGCAGGGCACGATCTTCCTGTGGACCGGCGCCTGGTACGACCCGGACGAAAACGGGCTTTGCCGGCATGGCAATCCCAATGTATTGACACACGATCTGCGTACGTCGGCCCTGTCGCAGGGGCCGGCGGCCCAATCGGCTCTGGTCGAGGCGAAAAAAGCCGTCGATCCGCCGCCTGTCCTGGCCTTCGAACCGCCAACCTTCGGGAACCTGCCGTGACGGAAACCAAGAGCCCGCCCCGGGTTGACAGCACGCTCTCCAAAGGCCTCATGATCCTGGAGGCGCTGTCCCGCGCGACCGGACCCAAGGGCGTCACCGAATTGTCGCGCGAGCTGGATCTGACCAAGTCCAACACGTTCCGCCTCCTGCAGACGCTGTCCGCGCTCGGCTATGTCCGGCACGCCGACGACCGGCTGTATTCGGCCACGATGAAAACCTGGCAACTCGGCCAGGAAGTCGTGGACAATCTCAATTTGCCGGCCATCGCCGCGCCGCAGATGCAGGACTTGTCTCGGCAAACGGCCGAAACCGTCTATCTGGCGGTTCCGGACGGCCTCTCAGTCATCTATGTCGACAAGATCGAAAGCACCCAGCCGATCCGCTCGTTCACGCCGAAGGGCGGCAGTGCCCCGATCCATTGCGTGGGAACCGGCAAGGCGCTGCTCGCTGCGATGTACGACCGGATGCGGGCCCAGGTGAAAGAACACCTGCAGCGCTATACCGACCAGACGATCACCTCGATCCAGAAGCTCGACGCGGACATGGCCACGACCCAGAAGCGCGGTTACGCCATCGACCGTGGAGAGTATCGTGACCGGATCTATTCGATCGGCGCCGCGATCCGCCTGCCGTCGGGCCGCGCGATCGCCGCGCTCGGCGTCTCCGCACCGGTGGTCAATCTTTCAGAGGGCCAGGAGGATGAAATCGGCGACATGGTGCGCGAGGCCGCCTTGAAAGTGTCCGAGGGCGTGGCCAAGGCCTGATCTCCTAGCCGCCTCCCACAAGGTTCAGACGTCTTGGGACATTTCGCGGAAGTCGGCGGCACGTAATGGCAGGCATTGCCTAAGGGTCGTTTTGCGGACGTGTTTGCCCCAATCCGTCATTAGCCGATTCATTCAGGTAATCCAGGAACCCGTCCGGAAAGGGCTCGGTCGGTTCGCATAATCCGGGTTGTCTTTGATATCTGGCCGAGGTCTTCAGCACTGGATAGCCCAACGCCGCTGGATCACCCGGAAAATCCGAGTGATGACGGATTGGGGCGGCATTTGCATACCGGCGGCAGCGTGGAGTAACCCTGTCAGCCCGACATAAATGTGTGACTGTCGCAGGGCCAGCTCAGCGGGCAAGAGCCGTTGACGGCAGTTTAAGAAACCATCATAACCTATTGCCAGGAAAATCTTTCTTGTTCCTGGGTAAAGACCGTCTTGGCGAGCCGCGGCACGATCAGTCAGGCTTTTCGACCGGTCCGCCCTTTTTCTCCCAGTCGGAAAAGCCGTCGCGCAGATGGGCGGCGTCGAACCCCATGTCGTTCAGCGTTGCCGTGCTGAGCGCCGAGCGCCATCCGGACGCGCAATGCAGGACATAGGTCTTGTCCTCCTGACCGAAGACATCCTTGAAATAGGGGCTTTCCGGATCGACCCAGAATTCGAGCATGCCGCGCGGCGCGTGCACGCTGCCGGGAATGAAGCCGGTGCGCTGGCGCTCGCGAATGTCCCGGATGTCGACGACGACGATGTCCGATGCGGATTGCGGATCGGCGAGCCGGGCGATCAGGTCGTCGGTTTCGATCTCCTGGATTCTGGCGCGAGCGGCTGCCACCATGTCTGCGGAATTCGGACTGAGTTTTTTCATAATTGTACCGATATATGGAACAGCGATTTCTTATATTGACACAATGATGTCTGTCGTTCAAGCATGGGGACAATGCTGATCCGCTTGCTCGGGGAGTTTCCATGCGAGGCGAGAAGCCGATTTCCCTTTGGGACGCGTCGGCGGAAGAACAGGATTATAGCGCAGAGCTCGGCGGCGACCAACGCGCCGATCTGGCCATCGTCGGCGGTGGCTTTACCGGGCTGTCGACGGCCCTGCACGCGGCCGAGAAGGGGCTCGACTGTCATGTGCTTGAAGCCCGCCAGATCGGGTATGGCGGGTCGGGACGCAATGTCGGCCTGGTCAATGCCGGTCTCTGGCTGCCGCCCCAGGACGTGCGGGCTGCTCTGGGCGAGGAACGGGGCAGCCGGCTGATCCGCGAACTGGGCGACGCGCCCGCCTATGTCATGTCGCTGATCGAACGCTTCCAGATCCGCTGCGAGGCGACTCGTACCGGAACGATCCATGCCGCGCATTCGCAGCGCGGCTTCGACGATCTCGCCCGCCGGGCCGAGGAATGGCACCGGCTCGGCGCACCCGTCGATCTCCTGGACCGGGAAACGGCAGCGGCGAAGATCGGCAGCCCGGCTTTTTTCGGCGGTCTGCTCGACCGGCGTGCGGGAACGATCAATCCGATGGGCTATGTGCGCGGACTGGCGCGTGCCGCCCGCAATGCCGGAGCCCGGATCAGCACCGGCGTGACCGTGCGCTCGCTTCATCGCGACGGCGATAACTGGATCCTGAAAACTGACGGCGGAACCGTGACCGCGCGGGCGGTGGTACTCGGCACCAACGCCTATTCCGACACGCTGTGGCCGGACCTGAAGGAAACCTTCACGCTGATCCACTATTTCCAGGTCGCCACAAAACCGCTCGGCGAGCGCGCGGCCTCGATCCTGGCCGAACGACAGGGCCTGTGGGATACCGGGCCGATCATGTTTTCGCTGCGGCGCGACGCCGAAGATCGACTGATTATCGGGTCGATGGGCAAGGTCGTCGGTGGCGAGGGCGGGCTTTCGCACCGCTGGGCGAAGAAACAGCTCGCACGCCTGTTTCCCGACCTTGGGCCTGTCGAGTTTGACGAAGCCTGGCACGGTCAGATCGCGATGACGCCGGACCACCTGCCGCGCATTCATCGGCTGGCGGATAATCTCTACACCCCGATCGGCTACAATGGCCGAGGCATTACACCCGGCACGATATTCGGCCGTGCCATGGCCGAGTTGCTGAGCGGCGGGCGCGAAGACGATCTGCCGCTGCCGATCTCTGACCCGGCTCCGGCGCCCGGTCGCCATGTCCGTAAATGGCTCTACCAGACGGCGTTCACGGCGAACCAGTTGATCAAGAGCATCTGAAGAGGCAGACCATGCGCGTTGGCGTCGATATCGGCGGTACGTTTACCGACGTTGCCCTGGACCGGTCGGGCAGGCTGTTCACGGCCAAGGTGCTGACCAATTATGCACAGCCCGAGCAGGCCATCCTCGATGGAATTCAAAAGGTGCTCGATGCGGCGGGCGCGGTGCCGGGCGACCTGGAACAGGTCATTCACGGCACAACGCTGGTGACCAATGCCCTGATCGAACGGCGCGGCGCGCGGACCGCCTTCATCACCACGGAAGGCTTTCGCGACGTTGTCGAAATGCGCTCCGAAAACCGGTTCGAGCAATACGACCTCAATCTCAGATTGCCCGAGCCGCTGGTGTCGCGACCGCACCGATACACGCTGAGCGAACGCATTGCGGCCGACGGCACCGTGCTGTTGTCTCTCGATCCGGCCGAAACGGATCGGCTCGTCGAAATCATTCGCGAGAAGGCTTACGAGGCGGTCGCGATCGGTCTGCTGCACGCCTATGCCAATCCAGCCCATGAAATTGCCGTGGCCGAGGCGCTGCGTACGGCGATGCCGGATCTCTCGATTTCGATGTCCTCGGTGATTTCGCCGCGCATTCGAGAATTCGAGCGGTTCAATACCGTGATCGCCAATGCCTATGTGCAGCCCCAGGTCGCTGACTATCTCGGCCGGCTGGTCGGCCGGCTGCGCGAGACCGGCATCGACGCGCCGGTGTTCATGATGCATTCCGGCGGCGGTCTGATCAGCGTCGAGACGGCTGCCGAACAACCGGTCCGGCTCCTGGAATCGGGTCCGGCAGGCGGCGCGATCTTTGCCGCGGAATTCGCCCGTGCCCATGGCGTCGACAAGGCGCTTTCGTTCGACATGGGCGGTACGACGGCGAAGATCTGCCTGATCGAGGACGGCACGCCGAAAACCGCCAGCACATTCGAGGTCGCGCGCACCTACCGCTTCAAGAAGGGATCCGGCATGCCGGTGTCGACGCCGGTGGTCGACATGGTGGAAATCGGTGCCGGCGGCGGCTCGGTCGCCTCGATTGATGCCATGGGGCGCATTCAAGTGGGCCCCAAGTCGGCCGGCTCGGAACCCGGGCCGGCCTGCTATGGTCGGGGCGGTACGGCGCCGACGGTCACGGATGCCAATCTCGTTCTCGGCCGCCTCGATCCCGACCATTTTGCGGGTGGGGCGATCCGGCTTGAAACCACCGCATCGACGTCCGCGATTGCCGACCGGCTCGACGGATTGGCGCCTGACGAAGCGGCCTTCGGCATTACCGAAATGGTCGATGAAAACATGGCCAACGCGGCACGCGTGCACACGGTTGAAAACGGCCGCGACATCGAACAGTTCACGATGATCGCCTTCGGCGGCGGGGCGCCGCTGCATGCCTGCCGGCAATGCGAGAAGCTCGGCATCGAATCCCTGCTGATTCCGCCGGGCGCTGGAGTCGGTTCGGCCATCGGTTTTTTGAAGGCGCCGTTCAGTTACACGGCCAGTCGCGGATTTTTCCAGCGGCTCGATGCGTTCGACGCCGGCTCCGTCAATGCCGTGCTGACCGAACTCGAAAGCGAGGCGCGGGCCTTTGTTGCAAAGGGTGCCGGTGCGGCGGGCACGACAACGCGTTTGACGCTTGCCATGCGCTATAGCGGGCAGGGCTGGGAAATTCCGGTCGTTCTTCCGTTCGAACCGTTTGGCAACAGCCATGTCCCGCGCCTTCAGACGGCTTTTGAGGACGCCTACCGAACGCTGTTCGGGCGCATCATCGACGACCTTGCGGTGGAGATCACCGACTGGTCGCTGACGGTCGCCACCGACCTGCCGGATGTGGCCAAGGCGAAGCGATTTGGTGTCGCCGGCAATGCGGCGAACGGGCGAACGAGAGAGTTCTACGACGCCGCCCTGCGGCAAACCGTGACGGCGCACGTCATCGACCGCAGCAGCCTCGCGCCGGGCCAGAGCGTTCCGGGTCCGGCGGCCATCGTCGAAGACGAGACGACGACGATTGCCACGTCGGCCTATGTCGTGATCGCCCAGGGCGACGGCAGCCTGTTGTTGCAGAGGAAAGCCCCATGAGCATCGATTACCAGGTCATGTGGAACCGCCTGATCGCTGTCGTCGAGGAACAAGCGACGACGTTGATCCGGACCGCCTTTTCGACATCGGTGCGCGAGGCGGGCGACCTGTCGGCCGGCCTCTTTGACCTCAAGGGCCGGATGATGGCCCAGGCCGTCACCGGCACGCCTGGCCATGTCAACGCCATGGCGGAAAGCGTGGGCCATTTCATCGAGGCGATCGGCCGGCAGAACATGTTCCAAGGGGACGTCTATCTGACAAACGATCCCTGGCTCGGCACCGGGCACCTGCACGACATCACCGTCGTCACACCGGTCTTCCGCCATGAACGGCATGTCGGCTATTTCGCCTGCACGGCGCATGTGGTCGATATCGGCGGCCGCGGTTTCGGGCCGGACGGGACGGAGGTCTACGAGGAAGGCCTGCAGCTTCCGATCATGAAGTTTGCCGAACGCGGTCAGGTCTCGGCGGACCTGGTGCGCATCATCCGCGCCAATGTACGCCAGCCGGACCAGGTGGTCGGCGACATCCATTCTCTCGCGGCCTGCAACGATGCCGGCGACCGGCGGCTCCAGGCGATGATGGCCGAATTCGGCCTGGCGGATCTGGAGGGGCTCAGCGCCTTCATCATGGAGCGCTCGCGTGGCGCGACGCTGAAGGCGATCGCCGCCGTCCCGGACGGCGTCTACGACAATGTCATGCAGGTCGATGGGTTTGAGGCACCGGTCCGCATGCAGGTGCGGCTCAGCGTCGATGGCGAGCAGATCGTTGCCGATTTCGACGGAACGTCCGGCACCAGCCGCTTCGGCGTCAACGTGCCGATGGTCTATACGCGGGCCTATGCCTGCTACGGCCTGAAATGCGCGATCGCGCCCGACGTGCCGAACAATTTCGGATCCCTCGAACCGTTCCGCATCACGGCGCCGGAAGGCTGCATCCTGAACGCGGTGCGTCCCGCGCCGGTCTCCATCCGGCACGTGCTCGGCCACCTGGTCCCGGATGTGGTGCTTGGCGCCCTGCATCAGGCGCTGCCGGGCGTGGTCCCTGCGGAAGGGGCGAGCGCACTCTGGAACATCCAGATTTCGGCGCGGCCCACCGATCCCGCATCGAACCTGCCGTCGACGGAACTGCTCATGTTCAATTCCGGCGGCACCGGCGCGCGGCCGGCGCTGGACGGACTGTCGGCCACCGCGTTTCCGTCCGGCGTGAAGACAATGAGCGTCGAGGCAACCGAACATGTCGGTCCGATCGTCGTCTGGCGCAAGGATCTCAGGACCGGCTCGGGCGGCGCCGGCACGTTTCGGGGCGGGCTCGGCCAGACCATCGAGATCGAGGCACGGGACGGCTACGACTTCTATTTCAATGCCATGTTCGACCGGATCGACAACCCGGCCCGGGGACGAGAAGGCGGCAGGCCGGGCGCCCGGGGCGTCGTGGGGTTCGCCGACGGCACGGAGCTCAACGGCAAGGGGCGCCAGAAGGTCGGTGCCGGGCGGCGCCTCGTCCTGCTGCTGCCGGGCGGCGGCGGATACGGCGATCCGAAAGCCCGGCCCCGCGAGGCCGTCGAAGCGGATCTTGACGGCGGGTATGTAACCGAGGAACAGGCGCGGACCGATTACGGCTACGGGTCCTGAGGAGAAGAAGATGGCTGAACAAAAGATCGCCCTCGTGACCGGCGGGGCCGGCGGTATCGGATTTGCCTCAGCCGAGGCGCTTGCCGAAGACGGTCATCGGCTCGTCCTTGCCGATATCGACGGGGAGGGCGTTGCCGCGGCCGCCGACCGGCTCGGCAACGGCAGCCTCGGTATCGCGTGCGATGTGAGCGTTCCCGAAGCGATCGGCGACCTGTTCGACCGCGTCGAGGCGGACGTCGGAGCGGTCTCCGTGCTCGTCAACAACGCCGGCATCGCCCGGCCGAAGGACTTTCTGGAGCTGTCGCTTGAGGATTTCAAAGCCGTCATCGACCTCAACCTGACCGGCACGTTTCTCGCCACCCAGCGGGCCGCCCGTACAATGGTCGCAAACGGCATTGCCGGCGCGATCGTCAACATGTCGTCGGTCAATGCCCAGGTCGCGATTCCGGCGATCGCCGCCTATTGCGCCTCCAAGGGCGGGGTCATGCAATTGACCAAGGCAGCTGCACTTGCGCTGGCGCCGCACAACATCCGCGTCAACGCCGTCGGACCGGGATCGATCGATACGGCCATGATGGCGGGCGTCAACGCCAACCCCGAAGCCATGAAAATGGTCATGTCCCGGACCCCGCTGAAACGCGTCGGCGACCCGCGCGAGATCGGCGATGTGGTGGCGTTCCTGGCGAGCGACAAGGCGTCCTACATTACCGGCGAGACGATCTATGTCGATGGGGGGCGGTTGGGAATGAATTATACCTGTTAGGTCGGCTTAACCCGGAACCGCTCTAAGCGTCTGCAAGGCCTGGCAAGCCCTCTGCCAAGTGGCACGACCCGAGTCCCGTTTTCATCGATTGCGCCGAAGCGCCAACCTCCGGAGCGGCCGACCCAACGGCGTTTCACATTTGACGGTACCTCTTGTCCGAATGTTCCGACCCTTGCCCGATCGTCACAAGGTTCGTCCACACAATCGTACTCAGGCTCTACCTGCCACTGTCCGCACGTTTCAAGGCGTTGTCGATAGGAGAGACCTTGGCACCCCTTTGGTGTCTCAAACGCCCGCTGATAAAGCGATTGATCAAGAGATACATGCTTTGAATTTGCCGAGCGAGGGACATCGGCAAATTGTCGCCTACGGGACCGCTCCGCAGGGCCTGCCCCGTCGGTGTCGAGTAAATTCCCAACACTTTTGTCGAGACAATCAACTTAGAGTAAATCTTAAGCAATCTTAGGTCCATCTGAGTGCGGTGCTCTTTCTGTCAAAAGTTCCACGGTACAACCTAAGGAACTCTTCCCTGAAAATTGCAACGAATCTTTTGGAATTCATGGGAAAGTGACAGCAATCTTGAAAATTTGTGACGCACCCCATGCGACTCTTATGATATGTCATTTGTTATTCGTTTGGTCTGAAGTGTAAGAGTCGACAAATGATTTATCGCTGCTCCGACCTTGTGGTTGACACGGATCAGATGATCGTGCGCAAGGCTGGCGAACTCTTGCCGCTGAAGTCGCGCGCCTTTGCCGTGCTTGCAATTCTTGTCGCGAACCGGAACCGTATTGTCTCGAAAGACGAACTGATCCAGGCGGCCTGGGAGGGACGGGTCGTGTCGGATGCGGCCCTAGCCAGTGCCGTTCGCGACATTCGCAAGGCGCTTGGCGACGATGATCCGCATGACGGTTATATCCGGACGATCTATGGTCGCGGTTTTCGGTTCGTCTATACCGACGACGGCGAAGAAGACGGATCGAAGGAAGCTGTGCTTCCGCGATATATCGGTGCATCCGACATCGATGCCATGCGTCCGCTGCTCGGGGTCTATCACAGCTTTTACAGGACACCGTCCTGGCCCAACGCCATCAAGTGCGGCGTTACCGTCCTTACCGAGGTTGACGGCAGGGTTCTGGTTCGGACGAGCGAACGCGGCCGGGACGACAAGGCGGGGATCGCACAGCGGGCGCGATATCGGGGATTTGCCGAGCTGATCGGCGACCGGATCTATGTTACGGAGCAGAACACCCGGCCGCCTTTTGGCGTCTGCCTCCTGGTGCTCGACGCACCGCATACCTATCAGCCCGGTCTTCTGACAGGGCTGATGCTCGGGAGTTCATGGCGCGTGCGGGGGGCGCCCTACGCGACCCGAGTCATCTGGCGCAGGGTCACCGACACCAATTGCGTCCGCGAAGTCCTGCGCAAGTCGGGCCCGTATGCGAACGATAGCGGTGACATCGATCCGGCGATCCGTTCCAGCCTTCAGGACGACAGCCTTACCTTTACCGAAGCCAACATGCTTCTCTGAAGCCTCGGTCCTCCGGCACCCTCGCTGGCAGATCCTTTGGCCCCGTCCGCCGGGTGTCGATCCCATGCTGTCGCTACGGCACGCTTTTGACCAAAAACCTGTGTGGCTGAATGGTCGTTCTTGACTTTGATCAAGAGGACGTTTCGTCGCGTGCTCTAGCGTTGTCGAAAATCACTTTGGGGAGGAGCCGCGATGCCGTATACTCGGCAAAGTGGTGGACGCGACGGCCTGACGGCTTCGGCTTTCCAGCCGTTGCGATGGTGAGGACACCATGGGCGGTGTGCTGGTCACGGGAGGAAAGGCGCACGAAGACGCGGGGCAGTTTGCCCGCGACGGTTCCGTACGGCCACCCTGGGGCAGCGAAGCCCGTATCCGAGATGCCTGCACGTCCTGCGGCACATGCATCAAGAGCTGCCCTGAAGCGATCCTTCGGTCCGGTCCCGCCGGTACGCCCGTCGTGGACTTCTCGCTCGGCGCCTGCACCTTCTGCACCGAGTGCGCCAAGGCGTGTCCCGAACCCGTCTTCGATCTCGATTCCGAGCCGTGGGCCCTGGTTGCCGACGTGCGATCTTCCTGCCTGTTGAACGCCGGCGTTTCCTGCCGGATCTGTACCGATGCCTGCGATGAGACCGCGCTGCGCTTCGATCTGCGCGGAGGAATCGTCGGGCGAATCGATATCGATGCCGATGCCTGCACCGGATGCGGCGCGTGCGCCGGGACCTGTCCGGTGGGCGCCATCGCCTTTGTTGAACGCAAAACTTTCCGGGAGCAAGGCGCATGAACATCTGCGGATGCCTCGTCCATGTCGCGCCTGAACGCGCCGCCGAGCTCCTGCCGGTTCTGGAGGCGGTCGACGGGGTCGAGGTTCACACCCAGACCGAAGACGGTCGTTTCGTCGTGGTCGTTGAGGATATCGAGGCGCGCCCGGCATCGGAAACGATCATGACCCTGCACACCATCCCCGGCGTGATCTCGCTCACGCTCACCTATCACCATTTCGAGGACCTTGCCGAAAGCCCCGAGCCGTCCTCGCAATCCGATCAGCCCACAGACGGAGGCCAGACTCATGAGCATTTCTGAATCGCGCCGGACCTTTCTGAAGGCGACAGCCGCAACCGCGACGGCCTCGGCGGCCGGCATCCCGCTCGCAACACTCCCGGCCGCCGCGCAGGTCGGCAAACCCGATATCAGATGGGACAAGGCGGCCTGCCGGTTCTGCGGCACCGGTTGTTCCGTGCTGGTCGGCACGAAGGAGGGCAGGGTGGTCGCGACCCAGGGCGACCCGGACGCCCCGGTGAATCGCGGGCTCAACTGCATCAAGGGCTACTTCCTGTCGAAGATCATGTATGGCGAGGATCGGCTGACGCAGCCGCTCCTGCGGAAATCGAACGGCGTCTACGACAAGAACGGCGAGTTCGAACCGGTGTCCTGGGACGAGGCCTTCGACATCATGGCCGCAAAATGGAAGGAGGCGCTCGCAAAGAAAGGGCCAACCAGCGTCGGCATGTTCGGGTCCGGACAATGGACCGTCTGGGAAGGGTATGCGGCGGCGAAATTCATGAAGGCGGGGCTGCGCACCAACAACATCGATCCGAATGCGCGCCACTGCATGGCGTCTGCCGTGGTCGGCTTCATCCGCACCTTCGGCATCGACGAACCGATGGGCTGTTACGACGATCTGGAACATGCCGACACGTTCGTGCTGTGGGGCTCGAACATGGCGGAAATGCACCCGATCCTCTGGTCGCGGCTGACCGATACGAGACTGACCAAGCCGGATGCGCAGGTGCACGTCCTGTCGACCTTCGAGCACCGGTCGTTCGAACTGGCCGACAACGGCATCATCTTTGCGCCGCAGACCGACCTGGCGATCCTGAACTACATCGCCAACCACATCATCCAGTCGGGCGCTGTGAACGAGGATTTTGTTTCCAAGCACGTCAACATCACGAAGACGGCGACCGACATCGGCTACGGCCTGCGCGACACGCACCCGCTGCAGCAGGCTGCCGACAATCCCAATTCCGGCAAGCTGGAATCGATCAGCTTCGACGAATATGCCGCCTCGGTCGCGGATTACACGCTCGACAAGGTGTCGGAGCTTTCCGGCGTTCCCGCCGGCCAGCTCGAACGGCTGGCGGCCGAATATGCCGATCCGAACCGAAAGGTGATGAGCCTGTGGACCATGGGCTTCAACCAGCACACCCGCGGGTCCTGGGTGAACTCGCTGATGTACAATGTGCATCTGCTCGTCGGAAAGATCTCCGAACCCGGCAATTCGCCGTTCTCGCTCACCGGTCAGCCCTCGGCATGCGGCACGGCCCGAGAGGTCGGCACCTTCGCGCACCGGCTTCCCGCCGACATGGTGGTGATGAACGACAAGCACCGGGAGATCTGCGAGACCGCCTGGAACATCCCGGCAGGCACCATCCCGCCCAAACCCGGCTTCCACGCGGTCCTGCAGCACCGCAAGCTGAAGGACGGCGACCTGAATGCCTATTGGGTCCAGTGCACCAACAACATGCAGGCCGCACCGAACGTCAACGAAGAGGGTTTGCCGGGCTACCGCAATCCGGACAATTTCATCACCGTATCCGATCCCTATCCGACGGTTACGGCGGTGTCCGCGGACCTGATCCTGCCCACCGCCATGTGGGTGGAGAAAGAGGGCGCCTATGGCAATGCCGAACGGCGCACGCAGTTCTGGCGTCAGCAGGTGAAAGCGCCGGGTGAGGCCAGGTCCGACCTCTGGCAGGTCATGGAATTCTCCAAGCGCTTCACCGTCGAGGAGGCCTGGGGCGCCGACCTGATCGCCAAGAAGCCGGAGCTTGCCGGCAAGACCCTTTATGAGGTCCTGTTTGCGAACGGCAGCGTCGACAAGTTTCCGGTCAGCGAAACGGCCGAAGGTTTCGACAACGACGAATCCGAGCATTTCGGCTATTACGTGCAAAAGGGTCTGTTCGAGGAATACGCGCAATTCGGCCGTGGCCATGCGCACGACCTTGCCGACTTCGACGTCTATCACCAGGCGCGCGGTCTCAGATGGCCCGTCGTCGACGGCAAGGAGACGCTCTACCGGTTCCGCGAAGGATACGACCCCTATGTCCCGGCGGGCGCGGGCGTGCGCTTCTACGGCAAGCCCGACGGCAAGGCGAACATCATCTTCGCGCCGTACGAACCGGCCGCCGAGGAGCCGGACGACGAATACGATCTCTGGTTCTGTACGGGCCGCGTGCTGGAACATTGGCATTCGGGCTCGATGACCCGGCGTGTGCCGGAACTGCACCGCTCGTTCCCGGCGGCCGTCGTCTACATGCATCCCGAGGACGCACGGGAGCGCGGGCTCAGGCGCGGCCAGGAGATCGTCGTCACCACGCGGCGCGGCGAGGTCAACAGCCGGGTCGAGACCCGCGGACGCAACAAGATGCCGCGCGGCCTGGTGTTCATGCCCTGGTTCGACGAGGGGCAGCTGACCAACAAGCTGACGCTCGACGCGACCTGTCCGCTGTCGAAGGAGACCGACTTCAAGAAGTGCGCCTGCAAGGTGGAACGGGCCTAGCGTGTGGTCGGGACCATGCCGGAGTTCAGTTCTCCTCCCTCCGCCGGTCGGCGCCGCTTCCTGACTGACGCCTTGCGCGCGGCAGGCGGCTGTGCCCTGGTCGGTTCGGCGCTGGCCTATGTGGCGCGCGATGCGCGCGCCTTGCCCGCCGAAGCGATCCGCCCGCCTGGGGCGCTGGCGGAGGACGATTTCCTGTCGGCCTGCATCCGCTGCGGGCTGTGCGTGCGCGATTGCCCCTATGACACGCTGAAGCTCGCCGAACTCGGCGCCGACGGGCCGGCGACCGGGACGCCCTATTTCACGGCACGCGATGTGCCGTGCGAAATGTGCGACGACATTCCCTGCGCCGCGGTTTGCCCGACTGGGGCGCTCGACAAGTCGCTCGACAAGATCGACGACGCAAAAATGGGGGTCGCGGTTCTGGTCGATCAGGAGAATTGCCTGAACTATCAGGGCCTGCGCTGCGACGTCTGTTACCGTGTCTGTCCGGTGATCGACGAAGCGATCACATTGCAGGTCTCGCACAACACCCGCTCCGGACACCACGCGATCTTTGCTCCGACCGTGCATGCCGATCGCTGCACCGGATGCGGCAAGTGTGAGCAATCCTGCGTTTTGCCGGAAGCCGCGATCAAGGTTCTTCCCCTCCGGCTGGCGCGCGGCAGTTCAGCCGACCATTACCGCAAGGGCTGGGAGGAAAAGGCGAAAAAAGGCGGGGCGCTGGTGGAAGACCTGATCGACCTGCCGGACCGGCTGCCGGGACCGGGCACCGATAACCTCGTCACGCCGGGCGGCTTCGAGCCGAGTGTCAGATTGCCGGGGCGAGGCCAATGAACGACAAGCGCTATCCGGGCCGCGAAGCGCGTTTGGCCAAGGGCTGGTTTGCGGCGAACCGGTTCCTGATCCTGCGCCGGTCAAGCCAGCTGTTTTTCCTGGCGCTGTTCCTCGCCGGTCCCTGGTTCGGCATCTGGATCGTCGAAGGCACGCTTGCCGGATCGCTGACGCTCGACGTCCTGCCGCTGACCGATCCCTTCATCGTCCTACAGAGCCTCATTGCCGGCCATCTGCCGGCCGTCTCCGCATTGACCGGCGCCCTGATCGTGCTTGTCGCCTATGCGCTGATCGGCGGTCGCGTCTATTGCAGCTGGGTCTGCCCGGTCAATCCGGTGGCCGATGCCGCGCATTGGCTTCACCGGCGTCTCGACCTGCCGAAGGGCTGGCAGCCGAAACGCAGCACGCGGCTGTGGCTGGTCGCTGCCGTGCTCGCCGTTTCCGGTCTCACGGGCACGATCGCCTGGGAAATCGTCAACCCGGTGACGATGTTTCATCGCGGGCTCATTTTCGGCATGGGTGCGGTCTGGGGCATGGTGGCCGCCATCTTCGTGTTCGACCTCGTCGTCGCGCGGCATGGGTGGTGCGGGCATCTCTGCCCGGTCGGGGCTTTCTACGGCCTTGTCGGCGCCAAGAGCCTGATCCGCGTCAGCGCGGTACATCGCGAGGCCTGCGACGATTGCATGGATTGTTATGCCGTCTGTCCCGAAAGCCATGTGATTTCGCCGGCGCTGAAGGGCAAGACCGGGTCGTCTCCGATCATCCTGGCGCCCGATTGCACCAATTGCGGCCGCTGCATCGACGTCTGCTCACAGGACGTCTTCGCCTTTACCCACCGCTTCGACAGCAAACCGTCACACCGCATCGACACGGCCGGACAAAACGCCGCCTGATCAGACGAAGGGAGTGCCTTTGATGAAAACGCCGATCCAGTTGAGTGTCCTTGCTCTCGTCCCGCTTCTGGCCTTCGGCGGTTTCGCCGTTGCACAGTCCCTGCAATCCCTCAGGGGCGCGGAGGTCGACGAGCCGGTCGTCCTCGACAGCATCCATCGGACGATCGAAGGCCGCATGCAGCGCAATTACCGTCAGCAGCCGCCGCTCATTCCCCATTCCGTCCAGCAATACCAGATCGATCTGCGCACCAACCAGTGCCTGTCTTGCCACGACTGGACCAAGGCCGGGGAACGCAACGCGCCGACGCTTTCCATGACGCATTACCTAGACCGGGACGGCAACGAGCTCGATCATATCGCGGGCACACGATATTTCTGCAACCAGTGTCACGTCCCTCAGGCCGACGCACCGGCGCTGGTCGACAATGTCTTTGAACCGTCCAGCAGCCGCTGACCGGTGGCGCAAGAGGAGCATCCGACATGGCAGATACGATTGACACTCGTGGCAGCCTGCGCCGCCTGTGGGACTGGTTCTGGGGCCCGACCGCGGTCCTGAGCGTCGGCTTCACGCTGGTCGCCGGATTTCTCGCCGGTATCCTGTTCTGGGGCGGCTTTCACTGGACGCTCGAGATGACGAATTCCGAAGCGTTTTGTGTCTCCTGCCATACGATGGAAACCAATCTCGGCGAGTACCGCGAGACCATCCATTACAACAATCATTCCGGCGTACGTGCCGTCTGTGCGGACTGCCATGTTCCCAAGGAATGGCAGCACAAGGTCAAGGCCAAGATCATTGCCGTGAAGGACGTCTATCACGAGCTGCGCGGCAGCATCGCGACCCCTGAGCTCTACGAGGAGCGGCGCCTTCAGATGGCGGCGTTGGTCTGGAAAAAGATGAAGGCCAATGACAGCCGCGAGTGCCGCAATTGCCATAATTTCGAATACATGGACTTCACGATCCAGGAGACCCGTGCCGCCTCGGAACACCAGCGCGCGATCGATACGGGCATGACCTGCATCGACTGTCACCAGGGCATCGCGCACAATCTGCCGGCGGGATATCTGGAGGAATATGAGCGCGTGGTGAAATCGCTTCAGAAACCTTCAGCGTCCACAGAGACGAACGCGGTCAAGGCCTACCTGGCGGACAAGACCCAGTAGTCGGGAACGGGGAAACCATGCTTGATATTCTTGGCACGATCGGCGGCAACATTCTGAGCCTGCCCGGCATCCTTGGACTGGCTGTCGGGATGATGACGCGAAACCTCGTCATTGCCAGTATTCTCGGCGCGGTGATCGGTGTGGCTGAAACCGTCATTTTTGCCGGTTTCGATTTCGCAGCGATCGAGCCGCTCGAACTCGGCATTGCCGTCGCCGTCGGTATCGTCGCCGGCTCTCTCGGCTGCGGGCTGCGCCGCAAGGGGGCTACCGTCTAATTCGCGGAGGCATCCTCAAACAGCCTGCGCAGCTCGGTCTTGAGCGTCTTGCCGAGCGCACTCTTGGGTAACGCGTCGATCTGGCGAAACTCCCGGGGCAGTTTGAAGCCGCCGAGGCGGGCACGACAATGGTCGGTCAGCGCGTCCGGTTCGATCTCGGCTTCCGGTGCGGCGACGATAACGGCCGCGACCCGCTCACCCCATTTCGGATCGGGAATGCCGATCACGGCCACTTCGATGATGGCGGGATGGTCGAGCAGGACAGATTCCACTTCCGTCGAGTAGACGTTCTCTCCGCCGGTGATGATGACGTCCTTGCGTCGGTCGAGAATGTGCAGGAAGCCGTGCGCGTCAAAGCATGCTGCGTCGCCTGTACGGAACCAGCCGTTGTCGAACGCGGCCTCGGTGTCTGCCGCGCGGTCGAGATAGCCGGAAAACACGTTCGGCCCGCGCACGGCGAGCTCGCCTGCGCCGTGCTGATCCGTGTCGAGGAGACGCATTTCCACACCGGCAAGGGGCCTGCCCGATGAACGCAGCGCTTCGGCGTTGCCCAGGGCGCGGGCTTGCGGCAGATGCAGAAAGCTCAGGATCGGTGACGTTTCGGTCAGTCCATACCCTTGAACCAGGGCTGCCGACGGGAAGTGCGCGGAGGCCGCGTCGAGCAGATCGAATGGCACGGGCGATCCGCCACAAATGAAGATGCGCAGCCTTTCGAGTGCACGACCTTCCGTGAGGCCTTGGCGGACAATCCCGTCGAGCAGAACGGGCGGCGCCATTGTCATCGTGACCTTGCGTGTCTCAAGCGCGTCGACAATCGCGACGGGCGACGGCTGGGCGAGGTAGCTGTGCCCGCCGCCCGCCAGGGTGACGGCCGTCCCCAGAAGGTCGGCGGAGTGAAACATCGGCGCGACATGCAGGTAGAGATCGCCGGGGCCGGCGCCGAGCGCCGCGATCACCTGGAAGGCGTTCGACACCACGTTGCCGTGGGTCAGGGGCACGCCCTTGCCTTCACCGGTCGTGCCGCCCGTGAACAGCAGGATTGCCTCGTCTCCGATTGCGGCGCGGGCGGGCTCGGATGCGGAATGCCGGGCGATCAGGTCTTCGGTTCCTTCCATGCCGTCCCGATCCGGGCCGACCAGAAACAGCCGTCCATCCCAGCCATCGGCCTGTAGCGTTCGGGCGATATCAAGAAAAGCCGGGGCAACAAAAAGAAGCTTTGCGCGGCTCTTTTGCAGGATTGCGGCAAATTCGGGCAAAGCAAGCCGGTGGTTGAGCGGCACGGGCACACGTCCCGACCAATAACCGGCATGGATCAGTTTCGCCTGGTCGACGGAATTCGGTGCAAGGATCGCAAAACGAGCACCGTGTGCCACATCAAGTGCGTCCAGCGCCCCGGCGAGCCGGGCAATTGCGTCGACATGGTCCGACCAGGTTTCAGAGCGGCCGTCCTCTTCGACCATGGCTGTTTCAAGGGGAAAGGACCGGGCCGCTCGTTCAAGCGCCACCGTCAACGGAAACATGATACTAGCCGCCCTTGGGTTTCGGCTTGTATTTTTTGGTGACCGACGACAGTCCGCGCTTAGCGTAGTCCCGGCAGGCCCGTTCCTTGAACTCAAGCGCCTTCTGCCATTCGTCGAGCCCGTAATATTCGCGTTCGGCGACGCACCGGATCTCGCGCGCGGTGAAGACGTCGAGCCCGAGGCGTTCCGCGATCTGCTCGTCCGACAGACCGGGCCGGCGTTTTTCCGGCGGCAGGTGTTCCGGGTAATTGATCTGGATGGACTGGGACAATTCCAGGACGCGGTCCTTGTAGGCGCGGTAGGTTTCGGGGTCGACAAAATAGCTCATGGCAGATCCTCAGCGCAGGTCGCGGGTCCGCGCGTCGACGGGGCAGACCCGGACGCATTCAAAACACTGGCCCTGACTGATGTTGGCGTAGGTCATGGACCAGAGCGTGCGGGTAAACAGCCCCGAATTCAGCATCATGCGGCGGCGATCCGCGTCCGGTTCGTCGAGCGCGTCGGCGACGACTTTCTGGAACGACGGGATCCAGTGATTGTAGACCCGCGCCGTGCAGCGCGCGGCATCGTAGCTGCGCTCCGCCCAACGGCCGTTTTCGATGCGACCCGACAGGCAACCGCCTTCGGCATTGTTGCAGACGTTCGTGCACGGCGTCAGGCCCGTGTCTTTGTACATATCGACACATTCCGGCGCCGGGCAGGCGGGCGTCTCCAGCGGTTTGTCATGCGGCAGGGGCAGCGTTGTGAGCAGAGCCCCGAAATAAACAAATCCATGGTCTTCGTGGAGAACCGGTCCGGCCAGGCTGCGGGATCCGCATCCGGCGAGTTCAGCCGCAAGGGACAGGCTCAAGAACGGCTGCTGGCCCTCATCGACGCCGGGCGGAACCGTCAGCGCGTAATACCCCAGTTCGCGTTCGATCAGGTTTGCGATCTTCATGGCGAGCGCGGTGACCCGGTCGTTCGTGGAACTGAGCTCCATGTGCCGGAAATTGCTGCTCGCCCAGTCGCCGGCCCTCGGCTTGGCGCCACCGACGACGATCACCGAGCGCGTGCCGGGAAGCAGGTCCTCCGGTCGGTGGCCTTCCGGTGCAGTGGCAAAGCCTGTTGGATCGGCGACACCGAATACCAGCGCGCCGCCCTTCAGCGCGGTGTCCTCGATCATCTTGCGGGCGGCTCCCGCCGAAACGGTCGGGCTTTGCTCGTTCATTTCAGTTTCCGCTCCTGGCGGCCGACCGGACAAACGCGCATGCATTCAAAACACTGCGCCACGCTTTCCTTGTAAAACGCGACACCCGAACAGGCCCGCGAGAAAAAATCCGAGTTCACCTTGGCGCGACGGACATCTGGATCGTCTTCAGTCGCAAGGTCGACCAACACTTTCTGAAAGGTCACCGGACCGAAATTCATCGCGCGCGACACACAGCGTTCGCGGTCGTAATAAGCTTCTTCGATCCGGCCGTCCTCACCGATTTTCCCGTCGAGACAGCCACCGCCGTCGGCCGGGCAGGCCGCCATGCAGGGTGTGCGGCCGATGTGTTTGTAGGTCTGCACGCACATGGGGGCAGGGCACACATCCTGCTCCAGCATCGGGTCGCCCGGAAGGTCGAGCGTGGTGATGCAGGCGGAATAGTAGAGCAGTCCGAAACGCGGATTGAGCACGATGTTGGCTGCGAACGAGCGTGTGCCCAAACCGGCAAGCACGGCTGCCAGCATGTAGCTGAACGGCGGCTGATGGCCCGCCACCGGCAGACCCGGCGCCTGCATGGCCATATGGCCGGTCTCGGCCTCTACCCAGCCGGTGAGCGCGGCGATGGCCCGGTCGTTGGAAAAATCGAGGCCCAGAACCTCCATCACCCGGGGATTGGGGCTGCGCCAGGCGCCGGCGGTCGGGCCGCGCGTGCCGACGACGATGACGCTTTTGGCACCGGGAAGCAGGTCATAGGGACGGTAGCCTTCCGGCACATAGTCGTCCCAGCGCTCTGCCGGGGCGATCCCGACAACGTCCGCACCGAAGCCTTCCGCTGCCGCCTTGATCTCTTCGGCATGGGCTTGCGCGGTCTTTCTCTCGGCGGCTTCGATAGCGCCGTCCATCTCCAGCTCCTTGTCCCGGAGGTGAGTGGGCGATAGCATCACTTTACAGAAATCGTGTGTCAACACGAAATTCGTATAGAAAGAGGTGCCGGGCTTTTCGAACCGCACCACAAAGAGGCTTCTCGTTGACCACTTCCGTCCTTTCCGAGACCAATGCGGCGACCCTTGAACCGCTGGCCACATCGGTTGCGCCGCGCGCAAGGGCTCTGATCATGACCTTTTGGGGCGACATGCTGCTGCCTTGGGGCGGGCGCATCTGGCTTGGCAGCCTGGTGCGAGCGATGGCGCCCTTCGGACTGGACGAGCAGAACGTCCGGGCTTCGGTGAATCGGCTCGTCCAGGAAGGCTGGCTGACCTCGGAAACGGTTGGACGTCGCCGCGAGCTCTCGATGCCGGCGCCGCGCCTTGAGGAGCTACGCGCCGTTCAGGCCCGGATGTATCGCCGCACGCCGCTGGACTGGGACGGCCTCTGGCGGGTACTGGTGGTGCAACCGGCTTCGCCTGCACGCCGTGAGGCGCTCCGGCGGGAATTGCGCTGGCAGGGATATGCCAACCTGGCGCCGAACACGTTCATTCATCCGCGGCAGGATTGGGCTGTGTTGGCCCCACGCCTTGCAGCCCGGGAGCTGGAGCAAGAGGTTGTGCATGCCTTTGAGGCCCGCAGCGTGCTCGGCGCGTCATCGCCGGCCGGTCTTTGGCCGTTGCAGGACATTGCCGCCAACTGGGCGAGCCTTCTTGACTTGCTCGACGGCATGTCTTGCGCGCCCAAAAAGGATCCTGCGGCGGCGTTCTCGATGCGGCTTCTGCTGGTCCACGCTTTGCGCCTCACCGTTTTGAAAGACCCGGCCCTGCCGCACGGGTTCTTGCCCGCGGATTGGCCGGAAATGCCGGCACGAGACGCCTTCGCCGGCGTCTATTCAAAAGTTGCCGAGCCGGCAAACCTCTATCTGCGAGATATCGTGCAAAGAGCCGACGGATCCGCTGCCTCTTTTGTCTGCCTGGAAGAGGACTGGCGTTTTACCGAGTGAGCTGGGCCTTTGAGCCCACTGACGAATAGGACAGGGGCGGGGGAGGCCGTTCCTCGGTGCGCGTCGAAAACCGGCCTCCCGTTTGTTTCACCGCATGTACCGGTCGAACCAGGCGATCATCCGGTCCGGGTTCCGGCCGAAATAATTGTAGCCGTCGAACCGACGCGTGGTGCCTTCGATCCAGAAGAACTCCTTCTCATTGGCGCCAAGCAGTTCATAGGTCTTCTCGCCGTCTTCCGGTGTGGTCCAGAGATCGTCGCGAACCTGGACGATAAACGTCGGGATCCTGACATCGGCGGCGAACAGGTGCGGGCTCATCTCGGCGTTTGTAAAACCGCCAAGCTTCTTTTGTTCGAAATCCATCCGGTCAAGATAGTCGCCGACGCCTTGCAGCCTGGCGGACTGGCCCATCAGCGCGGTCATCGAAACAACCAGGGGGCTGAGCATACACAGTACATTTTCGAACAAGTCCGGTCGGCGGGAGATCGCCTCATATTGCGCATTGCCGCCGGTACACTGGCTGTAGAGTCCGAGTTTCATTGTCGACAGACGGGGATGGGCATCGACATAGGTCTTCGCGCCGACACAATCGCGCCACTCATATCGGCCGATACCGCAAATTCCGCCATTGGCTGCGCTTGAGTTCCCGTGGTTGCGCAAATCGTAGGCGAGCACGTTGTAGCCGGCCCGCACCAGATGAGCGATATGCGCGACAAAATCGATCTCGATATCGTCCACCTGGCTCCAGGGTTCTCCGAAATGTCCGGTAAATCCTGACCGGCTCATCGGCATCGGATGGTTCATCACGATCAGCCTGTCGCTTTCGCCGCCTGCTGCCGGGACATACCACCCTTCCAACGGGGTACCGTCGGCGGACGGGAAGTGGATGTCCTCCCAATCCTCGATCCCGTGGTCTGCCGGGGTTTTGTGAACCGGCGTGCGAAAGGCCGGTTTGACGGCAAAACTCGCAAGTGCCTTGACCACTGCCAGTTTGTCCGCGGGAATCGACGCAGGATCGGTCATCTGTTCCTCCAGGGTCTCAAGATGATCGGGACATAGGCGGCGATCCGGCGAACCAGAATTCCTGTTCGCCTCAGAGTCATGCCCGATTCTCTCAAACCGCATTCCGGAAGCGAGACTTTCGGTCCGATGCATGCCAGTTTCGATCACCCCGGAACGGACGAGAGGCATGCATTCAGAGCTCCGAACAAACCTAGAGGCCATCCGCGCGGCGCAGGCATCGCCGCTCGAGATCGGCTTCGTTGAAACAAAAATGCCTCGGGTGCGCCTGTTCTGGGCCGACAAATCGGTGGCGCGCGCGCCGCTCAGCTACGAGCCTGGCATCGCCGTCATCGTATCGGGTGAAAAGATCGGGTACTTCGAGGACAGGCGGATCTCCTACGGACCGGGACAATATCTTGCCGTCGGTCTGCCCGTGTTTTTCGAATGCGAAACATTCGCCTCTAAAGAGGCACCTCTGATCGGCATTTTCCTCTCAATGGATCCGGTGGAGTTGAGAACACTCGCGCGGGAACTCGCCACCCATGACCCGGCAACCTTGTCGCCCCGGACCGGGTTGGGCATTGAACCCCTGACGATGCCGGAGCCGTTTCGTGACGCTGTCACGCGGCTTACGCGACACGTGTTGAATGCCGCCGAAGCGGCGGTGTTGGGGCCGGACACGGTGAAGGAAATCTTCTTTCATGCGCTTCAGGACCGGCACGGGCGCGTTCTGTTGAGCCAGACGCATGGCAACCGACCCGAAGCCCGGATTGCCCACGTCCTCCGTGAGCTTGAAAAAACGCCGGAAGTCATTGCCGATGTTGAAAGCCTTGCACACGCCGCCGGGATGAGCACTGCATCGCTGCATCGCCATTTCAAGGCCGTGACCGGCCTGTCACCGCTCCAATACCAGAAGCGAAAGCGGCTCATGCAGGCTAAGAGCCTTCTCACGTTCGGCAATCTCGGTGTTGCCGAAACCGCCCGCGCTGTCGGCTATGCCAGCGCCGCCCAATTCAGCCGCGATTTCAGCGCTTACTTCGGGACGCCCCCAAGCCGCGCAGAGCTTTATCCTTACCCGGTCTGAAACCTGGGCACCGCTGGCGCTGGTGCGACTCGGCAAAGCCAAGGGGGGTTCGTGTTCACAAAAGTGTGGGCCGCCTTATCGCATGCGCCGCGTCGCCACGTTTGGAATCGGTCACAAACACTCTACATTGCCGTGTGAGATTCCTTTGGATCGGTCGCGCGACCGAGCGTTCAACAGGAGACATCACCATGACACAGGTTCAGGTCAATCGCCGGGCTCTCCTTGCCGCCGGCGGTGCTGTCGTTGCGACCGGCGTTTCCGGTCTGCTTGTTCCGGCCCAGGCAAAGGGCCTCGCACCGACCCGCACGATGCGTGGCGGCGCCAACAATTACCTTCCCGGGGCGCCGATCGTAAAACGCATCGGCGGCGGCGGCTTCTGGATGACGGGCACCGTGCGACGGGCCGGCGACGGCGCGCCGCTTGAGGGCCAGCGCATCCAGATCTGGGCGCATACCACCGAAGGGCACGAGCGCGATCCGCACAGCCACGGGGCGACGCTGACCGACGCAAACGGCGAGTTCCGCCTTGAAATGCCGCAAATCGTACCGGCTTTCGGGCAACCGCACGGTCACCTTGCCTATGACAGCGGGGACTTCGAAACCGTCTTTCTGCGTCCCATTATGCCGAGCTCGAAAGATACCAGCCTTGAGGCGCATTTCGTGCTGAAGCCGGCCTGACCGGACCGGGGTCGGACGCAATGAGCCGAGCCCGCGCGATCCTCATCTGGGCCGTCGTCATCATCGCCGTCGCCGTGCCGATCACGGCAGCGGCGGCGAGCCCGTTGCTCGCCTGGCGCGAGCCCGTTTACATCGCGGCCGGTTTTGCCGGGGTCATTGGGCTGGCGCTGATGCTGTTTCAGCCGCTGCTGATGGGCGGCCACCTGCCGGGACTTGAGGCGCATCGCGGGCGGCGTCTACATCGCTGGGTCGGGCTTGCGGTCGTGCTCGCCGTCGTGATTCATGTCGCGGCGCTTTGGGTCACCAGTCCGCCGGATGTGGTCGACGCTCTGCTTTTCGTGTCGCCGACGCCGTTTTCCGCCTGGGGCGTCATCGCCATGTGGGCGGTCTTCGGCGCCGCCCTTCTGGCCGTATTCCGCAAACGGTCAGGTCTCCGACCGCGCACCTGGCGGATCGCTCATACATCGTTTGCGGTGATCATCGTCGCGGGGACGGTGGCGCATGCCCTATTGATCGAAGGCACGATGGAGACCGTTTCAAAGGTGGTGTTGTGTGCGTTGGTCGTCATCGCCGTCTTGAAAGTGATGGCCGACTTACGCGTTTGGGCAAAGCGTCCGACGCCGCGCTGACAAGACTGCAGCGTAATTGGCGCCCTGAAAGCGATACCGGCCGTCGTCGGGCAACGTCCTTATTTCCGATGCTTGACGCGGCGCGCGCATATCCCTTAGCTCGGCAATCGCCCAGACGGGACGCGCATGACCGGCACATTGATCACCTCCGAAGTCGATTTTCAAACGGACGGCAAGCACGCGGGCTACCTGCGAGTGCCGCATTCGGTTCACCGCTCGGCCTATGGTTGGATCCCCGTGCCGATTACCGTGATCCGCAATGGCCAAGGGCCGACGCTGGTCATCTCAGCAGGCGTGCACGGAGACGAGTACGAGGGGCAGGTTGTGGTCGCGAACCTTGCCCGGGAGCTTGCCGCACAGGACATCCGCGGCCGTCTCATTCTGCTGCCGATGCTTAATTTCCCGGCCGGCGAGGTCGGCCAACGGGTATCGCCGATCGATTCAGGCAATCTCAATCGATTGTTTCCCGGCGATCCGACGGGCACGCCCAGTGCAATGATCGCGCATTACCACGAGACGGTGATCCTGCCGCTTTGCGACTATGCCGTCGATTTGCATTCAGGCGGGTCGTCGCTGCTTTATCCGCCGACCTTGCTGCGCGGTCCGGCGCATTCGCCGGAGGAAAAAGCAGGCCTTGTCAAACTCCAGGAGGCGTTCGATCTGCCGTTTGCATGGGTCTTCACCAGCGGCGGCGGTCCGATCAGCCGGGCCCGCACGGCTATGGGTGCGGCAAACCGCAACGGCGTGATCAACGTCATGGCCGAACTCGGGGGAGCTGGGGGCATAACGCCGGACATCCTTCGCCAGACAGAAAGGGGCCTGCGGCGCATCCTTGCTACGCTGGGAATGCTGCCCGGCTATGCACCCGATGCCGCCCGGGGCACACGAGAGCTGAACGCGCAGGGTTCAATCTACGCTTACGAACCGGGTCTGTTCGAGCCGTGCAGGGGCATTGCGGACGACGTCCTCAAGGGAGAGATCGTCGGCTGGATCCACCACCCTGAAACACCGGGAAGGGCGCCGGATGAGGTTACCTCTCCCTATAATGGGATCGTGCTGGCCTTGCGTCCGATAGCGCAGATCCGCCGAGGGGATGCGCTGTACCAGATTGCGGCGGACGCTGGCTGACATGGGACACTACCCTGTTTGCCTTGATGACATCCGTCAGGCGGCTGACGCGCTGACGGGTACCGTGATCCGCACGCCACTTCTTGAGAATGCCGACGTCAATGCCTTGCTCGGCGGTCGGCTTCTGCTGAAAGCTGAAAACATGCAACGCACCGGCGCCTTCAAGATCCGTGGCGCCTACAACCGGATGCTTGGTCTTTCCAAAGCGGAACGTGCTCGGGGCGCGGTCACCTATTCGTCCGGCAATCACGCGCTGGGCCTGGCAAGGGCAGCAGCAATCCTTGGCTCATCTGCCGTGATAGTCATGCCGTCCGATGTCCCTGAAGCCAAAAGGACGGCGGTTTGGGAAATGGGGGCCGAGATCGTCACCTATGACCGCGATACACAGGACAGCGCAGACATTGTAGCTGAAATAATCCAGGAGACAGGCCGGATCGAAGTGCCGCCAAGCGCCCATCCGCAGGTTCTGGCCGGCGCGGGCACAGCCGCGCTCGAACTCCTTGAGGATGCAGGCTGCGCGCTCGACGCTGTCCTTATCCCCTGCGGTGGCGGAGGTTTGACCGCAGCAACGGCGGTCGTGATGCACGAAGCCTCACCTGCAACACAGGTCTTTGCTGCCGAGCCCGAATTGTTCGACGACACGCGCCGCTCGCTCGAAATTGGCCACCGCGTGGGCAATCCTCGGGGGAGGCGCACGATCTGCGATGCAATCATGACACCGATCCCGAACGCGCTCACGTTTTCCATCAACAGCGAACTGCTGGCCGGTGGCGTGACGGCAACCGACGATGAGGTGAGGGACGCGATGCGCTTTGCCTTTTCCCATTTCAAGCTTGTGACCGAGCCGGGGGCCGTGGTCGGTCTCGCCGCCATCCTCAGTGGACGGGTGCCGATTGCGGGTCGGACGGTTGCGACCGTCATCACCGGCGGCAACATCGATGCCCAGGGTTTTGCGCGGTTGCTGAACCAGACTCCATGACGCCTTTGCGCCGAACCATAGCCACCTTGCCCGGCACATTTCGGCTTTTCGCTGTTAACGGCAGACCTGCTTGATGCCTGGCAACCAACCCGGAACCGCTCTGATGGCCGGAAACTTCAATCCACCGTATTCGGCGCCGGTTTTCTGGTGCGGTGCCGCGGCGACGCTTCTGTGCTTTTCAATGACGACCTCGCAAGCGCTGCTGCCGGTCGTCATGGCGGCACAGGGGCTGGATGAAAGTGTGGTGGGCTTCGCAATGGCGGCCACCGGCCTGTCCGCGATCGCGTTCGGCGTGATCGCCGGCCTGATGGTCTCCCGATACGGTGCGCTTGTCCCGATCCTGCTCGGCACGGCAATCATGCTCGGCGCCCACGTTTCCTACGAACTGGTTCCCAAGACGGGACTTGCGATCACGCTGCTGCGTTTTTTCCACGGCACCGGTGCCGGGTTGTTCCTGCCGGCGACCATCTCGTTTGCCACGTCCATGTTACGCGGTGAAAACAGGACCTTGATGTTCGGGATCTTCACATCTTCGATCCCGGGCGCAAATCTCATCGGACCGCCCCTCGGCGAAGCCTATCTGAGCCGGTTCGGACCGGACGGCTTTTTCACTGCAACCGCTGTTCCGGGACTGCTCGCCCTTGTCGTCTACGCAGGCCTTCTTCTCCGGTTCGGGCGACAGAAGACCGACTACAAGGTCCATTTCGAGTATGTCGAGCTTCTCAAACGACGCGACCTTTTTCAGCCGATATTGGGCATGATCATTGTCGGTTCGCTTTGGGGATATGTGATTTCCTTCCTGGCGGTGGCGCTTAGCGCGCAAGGTGTGCCGCTTTCACTGTTTTTCATTCCGATGACGCTTTCGATGTTTTTCGGGCGCTTCGTCATCCTGGCGCTCACCCGGGGCTGGCAGCCGGAAACCGTCGGCATGGTGAGCATCGCCGCGACCGCGCTTGCCCTTGTCGTCGTCGGTCTCGTCGGCGTGCATTGGGTGACCGTGCTTGCCGGTGTCGCCTTCGGCGCGGGATACTCGCTTGCCTATCCGACGTTCAACATCTGGATATCGTCCACGGTCGAAGACCGCAGCCAGGGACAGGCCGTCGCCTTGGCGAATACCGTCTTCAATTTTTTCATGTACTTCGCACCGGCCTTTTGCGCCGTCGGGCTGTCCGTGCTTTCCATCCTCCAGTATCAGATCCTGCTCGCGACCGTCCTTCTTGCTGCAGCCACGTTCGTGGCTTTTGGAGGCAGCAGAACACGATAAGCGAAGCAGTCCGAAACGGGCCGGGCAAGCCGTTGGTGTCTCGCGGGGACGGGTCCGCTGACCTATTCAGCTTTTTTGAACAGCGCGCTCAAAAACATTTCTATTCAGCGCAAAAGGCGTCGTTAACATTGTATTAAGCGATGGAACACCCATCTCAGTCTGTATGAGACATCATCTTCCAGAACACCTTCGCGACCCCAAACGCGAAGCCCTCGACGAGGTAACGTACGGATCCGGCAAGAGTGTCTACCAGGATGTCTACCACAAGACATGGTCAGGGACTTTCGCCGTCATCGTTGTGTCAGTGCTCGTATTGCTGATGATCAACTCCTACCTTTCTTGAGGGCTCTGAGCAGGTCGACGGTCCGATCGAAGGCCGGAAAGTTCTGCCGACTTCGGGCCGGGCGGGCCATGGCGCTTCGCGAGACGCTGGCACTACCGCGTCTGTCTGACCCCCGAGGGAATTTCCAACCATCCAGATATCGATTGTCCGCATCAGATGCGGGCAGTCGAATTCCCGTGGTTTGTAAACAGAGGGTCTTTTGCGCTTAATCATTCCGAATAAATTTTGAGAGAAGATTTCTTTACAATTAGGAATTTTTTGTAAAAAGTCACTTCATGTAGTAAATGCAATATGTCTTTTTATTTTACTTTTTTTATTTAAACTATATATAGTCTATGAGACACCGTCTTCCTGAACATCTCCGCGACCCGTTTCGGGACGCATTGGATCAAGGAAAATATGGACCTGACAGGAGCGCCGAGCGGAATGTGCAACGTAGTGACCGGCCGGTGACGTGGGCCGCAGTGTTTGCTTTTGCGCTTATCTTGTTTGCCCTCTTTGCGTTCTGATCGCGACGCCTTGCAGACGATGTTCGACGCCCCTCCGTCGTCGCGTTCCTGTCACTTACGCGGACGGTCATTGTCCTAACCCGGAACCGCTCTAAGCAGCGTTCGTCGATGCTCCATCGAGAGGCGCGGGTGTTGCATTGTCTGCCTGATCCCCGAAAGAACTGCGCACAAGCCAGATATCGATGGTCCGGATCAGGTGCGGGCTGCCGATCAGGGAAATGCGGTCGCGGTCCATTTCCTGGGCAAGCGAGGTCCAGTTCATCCAGTACGATGTGAAGGCCTTCAACTCTGCTTCGATGAACAGATCGACATCAAATCCGGGATCGTCGAGACATACGTCGACGTCCGCGCCAGGCCGCCAGATCAGCCAGAAGAGGCGGTCGCGCTTTTTCGCGTCGGGGAAGTGAAAACGAATGACCGTGCGTTTCTTCGCCACCTGGTCCAACGCGATTTTTCTCCGGATGTTCCAGATCAGAACCTGAGAATCCAGGTGCTTTAGCGAAACCTCCGCCTCGACATGGGTCCAGGCCCATTGACCAAGCTGCCAGATGATCGGGTTGAGCGCCTTGCCCGCGTCGGTCTGGACATAGTCGACCGAGCCGGTCGCCCGATCCTCGATGCGCTCGATCAGGCCAAAGGCCGTCAATTCGCGCAAGCGCTTGGCAAGAAGCGTCGGCGAGATGCCCGGCACGCCGCGACGAATGTCATTGAACCGCGTGGAACCGCAGGACATTTCGGCCAGGATCAGCATCGTCCAGCGCGGCTCGAGAACTTCGCAGGCTTTGGCGGTGGGGCAGAAGTTTCCGTATCCCTTGTGGGTCATCCGAGGGTCTCCGGTTGTCCGTCCGTTCAGCAATGCGTTCAGGGTAACGCGTCCCGATCCCACGCGGCCAGTCCACAAACTGTACCGGCCCCACTCCAGATTCTTCACTGGTTGGCCCATGCCCTCCGGTGTCAGGTTTGCGCTATCCGGCCGAATATTCAGTGCAACCGGACTAAAACGGAGAGTCTGATGAAACACACAAAAACCCTTGCCCTCGTTGGCGCGACATTCATTGGTTCCACGATGGCGGTCGCGGCCCTTGCGGACACGCCCATGATCCGAGAGGTCGCGCATATGGCGACGGACACGGCGCCCAAACGGGTGATCAACAATGCCGAGGCGCGCCTCAGCACCGATGCCGACGGCGCGACCATGACGATGAAGACCGCGGAGCTGACGCCGGGCCACGTCACCACGGCATGGTGGGTCATCGTGACCCGACCGGAACTCTGCGAGACGTCGCCATGCGAAGCCGAGGACATCATCGGACGCGCCGAACGCGTGGGAACGCAGATCATCTATGCCGACGGTGCTGTTAATTCGCCGGAAGGCAAGGCGCGTTTTGCCGGATTTCTGCCGAGCGGTTCCGTCGAAGCCGGCTGGTACGACCAGGCCCTCGATAATCCGACCAAAATGGAAGTCCATCTCGTCCTGAACGATCACGGTCCGCTCATCCCGGAAATCGCCGCCTCAATGCTGACGACCTATCGCGGTGGATGCAGCGACGAGAGCCTGCCGCCGCCGTTTCCGGCTAGCGCAAAGGCCGATGGCGTGCCGGGTCCGAACACCTGCCAACTGATCCAGGCCGCGATCTTCATGCAGGATGGCAAAGCCTCGAATTGAAAAGGGCGCTCGCCGGCAACCCGGGAGCGGAAACGCCCGCATGACGACGGGCCCGGCGCGCGGAAATCAGACTTGGCGCGCGGTGGTCTGCCGCCCGCCGGATTTCGTGAAAATTTATTGAGAAGGAACACTGGTAATGCGTTGTCATTCTTCAGAAAAACACAAAACCCATGCCATGCCGGCTGCGCCGGCAGCGACCAGGATCCCTGTCTGGGTCGCGCCTCTGGCACTCCTGGCTGCGACGCTGGTCGCGACGCCGCACACGGTGCACGCCGCCACGCTCACGCTGGTCAACAGTTCCGCGAGGGCCCAGGTCGCTGCCTCCAACCGGCCCGGGCCGAACGACATCCGGGATATCGATCCGTTACTGGCGGAGGTCATCGAACCGACGCTTGGCGGATCCAGTTCCGCGGATGCGCTCAACGGCCTGATGCGCTTTGCGACGACGGCCGACGACACAACCGGCAGCGGCAGTTTCGGCACGACCAATTCCACGTCGCTCAGCTATCTGTTCCGCTATAACGGTGCGAGCCCGTTGACCCTGTCGAGCGGGGCGCTGTCTTACTCCGTCGATGCCGATTTCACGCGCTCTTTCGCCGTGCCGCTGGTCGACGGTCAGCCGGTCGCGGCACAGACGAATTTCCGGTCCGGGCTGGTGATGGATTTCGGGCCTCCGGGACAGGCCACTGGCGGCGTTGAAGTGACCGAAGTGAGCGACGGACGGCTGACCGTCAATCCGGACGACAGCCGGAACAATGTCGGGCTCGGCATTTCGCGCCAGGATCAGTCCGGCTTCGATGCGGTATTCGCCACTCCGTCCTTCACGCTGAACGACGGCAATATTTTTGGCTTCACGGTGTCGATGGTCGGCAGTGGCGTGCGTGTCGGGCCTCAAGGGGCGGCCGTGCTTGGCGCAACGGCAAGCGTGGATGCATCGAATACCGGGATCCTAAGCCTCCTGCTTCCCCAGGGCGTGACGATT
>JANQQB010000054.1 GCA_028285165.1 Rhodobiaceae bacterium | reverse complement strand
GCCCGGCACGACGATGTCCTCGAAATCCGCAAAGATCGTATCGAGCGCCTCGCCTTCCTCGGGTGGGACCGGTTTAAGCTGTTTCGCGATGTCGCCGGGGGAAACGGCGGGGCGGACCGGCCGGTCGCGCAGCGACAGGCGATAATCCACGCCCCATTCGGCGGCTTTTTTCGACCAGGCGCGAAACGATTCCGTATCGACCATGAAACGTCCTCTTTTGGTTATGCGACACCCGCCGCTCCAGCGCCGTCAATGGGCGATGACGGGCTCGGCCTTGAGATCCGGGTCACGCACGGCAACACCTGGAAAGACGGATCCTTCCTCGAACCACGAGCGCGGCGCCGGCGTCCCCCACAGGGTCTGGCGCTGCGTATCCGTCAGCGACCAGCGGATCGGTTCGAGGTCGGGATCCACGGTCAGGTAATCCGATGCATAGAGCTCGATGCGATGTCCGTCCGGATCCCGGACATAGAGGAAGAACGCGTTCGAAATGCCGTGCCGGCCCGGCCCGCGTTCCATATGCGCCAGGTAGCCGGTCGTCGCCATGACATCGCACAAGTGGATCACGTTGAGGGCCGTCGGCACCCAGAGCGCCACGTGATGCAGGCGCGGCCCGACGCCGTTGGTAAACGCGATGTCGTGGACCGTCCCCTTGCGGTGCATCCAGGCGGCCCAGAGTTCGGTGCCGTCGTCGGTGTCGGTGTACTCCGTCGTTCGGAACCCGAGATCGGCATAAAAGTCGACCGATGTCTGGACGTTCGGCGAGAAGCAATTGAAGTGGTCGATCCGCTGCGGATGCACGCCACGATAGGTGCCGTATTTCTGCAGGAGCCGGTCCGCCTGGTCCATCTTGCAGAAGAATTCCAGCACGGACCCGTTCGGATCCTGGGCGCGCAGGGTCCGGCCCTGATAAGGGCGTTCAACGAAATCGGCGTCGAGCCCGCCATTGTTGAACCAGTCGTAGGCCACTTCCAGGTCGCCGGGCGTCGCCACCCGGAAACCCAGTGCGTTGCAGGTCGCGACATCCGCCTTGCGCAAGGCGAACGAATGGTGATTGCGTTCCTCCAACGCCCGCAGGTAGATCGCATCGGGATCGCGGGTCGTGGTCACGAGACCCAGGGTCGAATCGTAGAAATCCTGTGCTGCATCGAGATCGGTCACGCCGAGGTCGATATAGGCGCACCGCACGACATTGAACGGTGGGGTCAGGGTGATGGGGGGGATCGGCATGGTTTCGGCTCCCGATTGTCTCCGGCGACGGCTCAGGCCCCAAGTTTGGGAATGGTGTGAGCGCCGGTCGCAAAGGAAATGTTTTTGGTTTCCATATAAAAGTCAAAGGAATAGTCGCCGCCGTCGCGCCCGATTCCGCTGGCTTTCATACCGCCGAACGGCGTCGGCAGATGCCGCACATTTTCCGAATTCACCCATATCATGCCGGCCTCCAGCGCTTCCGAAACGCGGAACGCCCGTCCGACATCGGCCGTCCAGACATAGCCGGCAAGCCCGTAATCCACCGCATTGGCGATGGCGAGCGCGTCGTCCTCGTCCTCGAACGGAATGGCCGTCAGAACGGGGCCGAAGATCTCTTCCTGGGCGATCCGCATGTCCGGCCGTGCCCCGGTGAAGAGGGTCGGTGCGACATAACACCCGCCACCCGGTCCGTCCGTCGCCTTGCCGCCGGCGGCAATCGTCGCGCCCTCGGTTTGTGCGACATCGAAATAGGACGTCACCTTGGCCAGGTGATCCGGATGGATGAGGGGTCCGAGTTCGGTCGCCGGATCGAGCGGATGGCCCACCCGGACGGCGGCGGCACGCTCGGCAAGGCGCCGTGT
>JANQQB010000049.1 GCA_028285165.1 Rhodobiaceae bacterium | reverse complement strand
GACGACGTGGCACGGTGCGTGGAGGAGATCGAACGGTTTCGAGGCGAAGCCGCCAGCCTTGACGCTTCGAATGAGCGGATCGATCTGGAAGACAGCCATACACCCCACAATCCGCGTATCCGCCGGATCAAGGACCCGTTTGAAAACAGCCCGGTTTTCCGGGAAATCATTCGCAGCGAAGCCATCCTGGAACCGGTCCGTGACCTGCTCGGTCCCGACCTGCGGCTGCACGGATCCAAACTGAACATGAAATCGGCCACCTATGGCGCACCGGTCGAATGGCACCAGGACTGGGCTTTCTATCCCCATACCAACGATTCCATGCTGGCTGTCGGGGTAATGCTGAACGACATGCAGCCGGAAAACGGACCGCTGCTGATTCTGCCTGGAACCCAGAAGGGACCGGTATTCGACCACACGGCGGGCGGATATTTCTGCGGGGCCATGGATCTGGAGGCCTGTGGTTTGGCCGACGTCGCGCCGGCCCGGCTTACCGGCCCGGCTGGATCGATTTCCCTGCACCATGTCAGGGTTGTGCACGGATCCGACCTCAACCGGTCATCGGTCGATCGAAAACTGCTGCTCTTCGAAATTTCGGCCGCAGATGCCTTTCCGATTTATGGGTCGACCAGTTCATTTGAATCGATCGAGGCCTATGACGAACGGATGTTATGCGGTGAGCCTACCACCGTTCCGCGTCTGGAGCCGGTCCCTGTGCGGCTGCCCGTGCCGCGCCGCCAGGCCGGATCGATCTACGAATTCCAGTCCGCCACGCAAAATCGAAGCTTTTCGGTCTTCGGCGCGGAGGCGAATACGGTTCAGTAAGGAACGGCCCGTTCCCGCGCCGCCTGACAATGCGCAGCGACGGGAAACGGCCCGTCTTTCGCACCTGCCTTTCCAGCGCAGCACGCTCCACACGCAGCGGGCCGCATAGATACAACCCGATCAGATGCTTGCAGACCTGCGCCCAGTGCCGTGGGTCTGCCCGAACCTTTCAACGCCATCAGCACGAGGAATAAGAGCATGAACGCGCATGAAAAACCGGCCATTGGATTTATCGGTCTGGGATTGATGGGATCAGCCATGGCCGAGCGTCTGCAGGCCTGTGGCTATCCGCTTACCGTTATGGCGCATCGCAACCGCAAACCGATCGACGCCGCACTCGCACGCGGCGCATCGGAAGCCGGAACACCGAAGGCGCTGGCCGAAGCAAGCACCCTTGTCATGCTGTGCGTCGATACGAGTGCCGCAGTAGAATCCGTCATGTACGGCGACAACGGCGTTATCGCGGGCGTCGGCGCCGGAACAACCGTCATCGACTTCGGAACGTCGATCCCCGAATCGACCAAGAAAATCGGACAGGCGCTGGCCGAAAAGGGCGCGCATTATCTCGATGCTCCGCTTGGCCGCACGCCGGCACACGCGCTGAAGGGGGAACTGAACATTATGGGCGCCGGCGATGCCGCCGCGTTCGACGCCGTCCGCCCGGTGCTTGGGGATCTGGGAGAAAACGTCTTCCACGTCGGACCGCTCGGGGCAGGCCATACGCTGAAGCTGATCAACAACTTCTTTGCGATGACAACGGCAACGGCCATGTCGGAAGCGTTTGCCATGGCCGATCTTGCCGGACTGGAGCGCCAGACGCTTTACGATGTGATGGCTGCCGGCCCGCTCAGGAGCGGCATGATGGATTTTGTGAAAGCCAATGCGGTCGACGGAATTCCGGACATGCTCGCCTTCACGATTGCCAATGCGCGCAAGGATGTGGGCTATTACACGCAAATGGCGGACGATTTCGGCGCGCCGAGTTTCATATCCCCCGCCACGAAACAGGCGCTGGGGCTAGCCCGGGCGCAAGGATGGGGACAGCGCATGGTGCCTGAAATGGTCGACTTCATTTCTGAAACCTTCGAAGAGCCGTCCTCGTGATGTTGGACAACCACGTGCGCTGGGGCATTCTGGGGTGCGGCGATGTCACGGAAGTAAAGAGCGGCCCAGCGCTGCAAAAGGCTGAGCGGTCATCGCTGGTCGCGGTCATGCGACGCGACGGGGCGAAAGCCGCGGACTACGCCCGGCGGCATGGCGTGCCGAAGCATTATGATGACGCCGACGCCCTGATTTGCGACAGCCAGGTCGACGCGATCTACATTGCCACGCCGCCCTCCTCCCATAAAGCGCTGGCGCTCAAGGCGCTGGCCGCCGGCAAGCCGGTTCTCGTTGAAAAACCGATGGCTCTCGACGGTCAGGAGTGCAGCATCATGACGGAGGCAGCGGACGATGCGGGCCGGTCGCTGACAATCGCCTATTACCGCCGTGCCCTGCCGCGCTTCGAAGCGCTTCGCTCCATCGTGCAATCTGGCGAAATCGGCACTGTGCGCGCCGTTTCCGTTGTGCAGATGAAACCGGCCGAAGACATGCCGGACGAAACCTGGAAACGGGATCCCGCAACCAATGGCGGCGGGTTGTTTGTCGATGTGCAGACCCATGTTCTGGACTGGCTGGCCTATACGCTGGGGCCACCGGAAGCCGTGACGGGACAGGTGCGCCGGCTCGATCCCCGCTCACCGTGCGAAGACACGATCCATTACCTGGTTTCTTTTCCGGGCGGGGCGGCAAGCGGCGTCTGTTCCTTTGCATCCACACCGCCTCAAGAAAGCGTTACGATCCACGGTGAAAAGGGACGGGCATCGATGGGCTTTCTACGACCGAGCGTCGTCGAGGTCACGACTGCTTCCGGCACCTATACGGTCGACAAACCGGATCCCCCGCATGTCCACCAGCCGTTCGTCGAACGCCTGATCGCCCACTATCTCGACGGTGCTCCGAATCCATGTCCGGCTGAGGACGGACGGATCGCGACGGATATCGTCGACACGCTTTATGCGGAATATCGCGGCAAGATATGAGCCGGGCTCTCCGGCTTTTCAGTCGCGTCGTGCAGCAAGCCGTCTCATGTTGATGACATTGGATTCCGGATTCCCCATAGTGTGCTACGCCGGAAGGAACCGGCCGGCAGGATGCCCCAGCTATCGGGTGGAGAAATTCAATGCGTGCCTTTTTTGTCAGAGTGAAATGCGAACTCGGTCAGGCCTATGTTGTCGCCTCAAAGATCGCCGATCTTGAGTTGCATTCCGAAATCTACTCGACGGCCGGCAGTTTCGATCTGATCGTCAAGTTTTTTCTGGACGACAGCGAAGACATCGGCCTGTTCGTCAATGAGAAGATCCACGCCATTCCGGGCATCAAGGATACCGAAACGCTGATCACGTTCCGTGCCTTTTGAATTCGAAACTCGTTTCAATTTCGTCGGCAAACAAACAAATCCAGCCTTCACCGGCGACCTGTGGGGACAAATTGCTACCGTGAAAGCGTGATCCTGTGTTCTAGTGTCAAAAAATAATTTGACCAAGAAAACAGGAGGATCCCTTGAACAGTTCAACGCCGAATCACCGAGTTTCAGCCTGGCTCGATCGCTTGAGCGATGCACTGCATAAGCGCGACACCGAAGCTGCAGCCGCGTTGTTTGCGCCGCAAAGCTTCTGGCGGGATTTCGTAACTTTCACATGGAACCTGAAAACCATGGAAGGGCGCGACGAGATTGCCGCCATGCTTTCGGCAACGCTCGACAATGTGAGGCCGGGCAGTTGGACACGCAAGGGAGATGCAACGGAGAACGAGGGCGTAACCGAAGGGTGGTTCACCTTCGAAACCGCTGTTGCCCGCGGCGAAGGTCATATTCGACTGACCGAAGAAGGATGTTGGACCCTCCTGACCACAATGGTTGAATTGAAAGGCCATGAGGAGAAACGCGGGCCGACGCGGGAAACCGGCGTGGAACACGGCGTGCACAAGGACCGCATGACATGGCTTGAGAGAAAAGAGGCCGACGAGCGCGAACTCGGCTACTCGAAGCAACCCTATTGCGTCATCGTCGGTGGCGGACAGGGCGGCATTGCCCTTGGCGCCCGGATGAAGCGGCTCGGTGTTCCGACGATCATTCTTGAAAGGAACGAACGCCCGGGCGACAGCTGGCGCAAGCGGTACAAGTCCCTCTGCCTGCACGATCCGGTCTGGTACGACCACCTGCCCTACATCCCGTTCCCCGAACACTGGCCGGTTTTTTCGCCGAAGGACAAGATCGGCGACTGGCTTGAAATGTATACCAAGGTGATGGAGCTGGATTACTGGACCTCGACGACCTGCGAGAGCGCGACCTACGACGAGGCAGCCGAGACCTGGACGGTACACGTCGATAGAAATGGCGAAAAGGTCACCCTCCACCCGGCACAGCTCGTCCTTGCCACCGGCATGTCCGGTGTCCCGAACGTTCCCGACCTGCCGGGTATGGACCGGTTTTCCGGTGACATCCACCATTCCTCAAAACACCCGGGCGGCGAGGCCTATGCCGGCAAAACCTGCGTGGTCGTCGGTTCCAACAATTCCTCCCATGATATCTGCGCAGACCTCTGGGAGCATGGTGCTGACGTCACCATGGTCCAGCGGTCATCGACCCACATCGCGCGATCCGAGACGCTGATGGAGCTCGCGCTCGGCGCCCTTTATTCCGAGGAAGCGGTCAAGAACGGCATTACTACAAACATGGCCGACATGATCTTTGCGTCCCTGCCCTATCGAATTCTCCCGGACCTGCAGAAACCGGTCTATGCGGAAATGAAGCGACGCGACCAGGCCCTCTATGACCGCCTTGAAAATGCGGGCTTCATGCTCGATTTCGGCGACGATGGGTCAGGCCTGTTCCTCAAATACCTGCGCCGGGGATCCGGATATTACATCGATGTCGGGGCTTCCGAACTGGTGGCCAACGGCGATATCAAACTGAAAACCGGACAGGTCACCGAGATCACCGAAACCGGCCTTGTCCTGGACGACGGAACACAGATTGACGCCGACCTGATCGTACTTGCAACCGGCTATGGCTCGATGAACGGATGGGCCGCCCAGATCATCAGCCAGGATGTCGCCGACAAGGTCGGGAAATGCTGGGGCCTCGGATCGGGCACGATCAAGGATCCCGGACCCTGGGAAGGCGAACTGCGCAATATGTGGAAGCCGACCCAACAGGAAGCGCTCTGGTTCCACGGCGGAAACCTGCACCAGTCCCGCCATTACTCGCAATTCCTGTCGCTCCAGATCAAGGCGCGTATGGAAGGGCTGGAGACGCCGGTCTACGGCCTCCAGGAAGTCCATCACCTGAACTGACCGCGGCTGGGGTCCCGGCGGACCGCGCCCGAAGCTGGTCCGACAACAAAAAAAGCCGCCGCTT